>JAFEGX010000145.1 GCA_018239675.1 Verrucomicrobiota bacterium | reverse complement strand
TGAACGAAGATCGCCCGGGGCCAAACCCGTGGCTACGCCTTGGCGCCGCACTTGCCGGCGACGCAGCCCCCTTTCGCGGACATCTTCTGCGCGAAGCAGGCGCGGTGGTAGCTGGCGAGATACTCCAGCTCCTCGTCCGACAGGCGCCCGATCCACTCCCGCCGCTCGTGCAGCGGGAGCGGACGCAGGTCGCAAAGCGGGCATTCCACGGGATTGGTGTGGTCAGCGGGGCACGTTTTCGAAAGCGCGAAAGCCTCTCGTTCCAGCCAGACACGGCGATCGCGGACGGGGTCGATCCTAATCTCTTTCGTGGTTGCGGGGGGCATAAACTAAGAAAGGGGGCCAACGCGACGGTCGGAGGATTGTCCGGCCGCGGCCGGAGGTTAGCAGAATCGCCGGGTTGCTGCTCCGCAGTTCTTGTGAAACGCGAGCGCAATCGGCGCGCAGCCCTCCGCCGCTTTCCCGTTGGTGCGACGCCCGGGACGGCCCACGCTGTCCCCATGGCCACCACGCGATGCTTCCTCGCCCTGCCCCTGCCGGACGAGCCGCGGCGGGTCCTGGCCCGGCTCTACACCGACGAGCCCGGCTTCGCCTGGACCCCTCCGGCGCAGCTCCACGTCACACTGCGCTTCCTCGGCGGCGTCGAGGCGGACCTGATCGAGGCGCTGCAAGCCAGGCTCCGCCTGGTGCGGGTCGCGCCGTTCCTGCTGCCGCTCGAGGGCGTGGCCGGCTTCCCGCCGCGGGGCGACCCGCAGGTCCTCTGGGCCGGCCTCGGGCACGCCCATCCCCTGCTCTTCCAGCTCCGCCAGCGCGTCGACGATGCCCTACTCGCGGTAAACGTGGCCGCCGAGTTGCGTCCGTTCTAACCGCACGTGACCCTCGCGCGGCTGCGCCCGGGAGCCGCGCCGGTCGCCGCCCGCTATTTCATCAAACGTCACCGCGAGTTCGTCGGACCGGAGTTTCGCGTGACGCGTTTTGGCCTCTACGCAAGCGAACTGACCGCGGACGGACCCATTCACCGGCTGATGGAAGATTTCCCGCTGACGCCGACCCAGCCGGTCTAGATCATTCCGGCCGGCCGGAAAATAATTCTCCCGTGGAGGCGGGCCGATCGCAGATCGGTTCACCACCAAGGGCACGAAGCACACGCAGGCTTCGCGGTCTTGGCGGCCTTCGCGGTTAACCAATACTCGAGACTGATTTGGTAACCGCCAAGGCCGCGGAGGCCGCAAAGCCAATTCGGTCTTCGGGTGCTTCGAGCCCTTGGTGGCGAGTCCCGGCGCCTGATCGCGGGCCGCGACCTTGGCCGGGATTGGCAGGGCACAACGCAGTCGAATTTTCGGCACCCTCACCTCTTCAGATTTTGTGGGATTCGGGCTGGCACCGGGCCGCGGCATGGCTAACGTCACGGCCTTCACGAACCCCCGTGAAGACGGCGCGACCCAGCGGCCGCGCCGCGAACCGAAACCCCCACAACCAGGATCACCATGCCAAAGTATGTGATCGAACGTGACATCCCAGGCGCCGGGAAACTGACGCCCGACCAGCTGACCGCCATCTCCCAGAAGTCGTGTGGCGTGCTCAACAAACTCGGCCCCACCATCCAGTGGGTCGAGAGCTACGTGACCGACGACAAGGTCTACTGCGTCTACATCGCCCCGAACGAGGCTCTCGTCCGCGAGCACGCCAAGCAGGGCGGCTTTCCCGCTAACCGCGTCTCGCAGGTCCGGACCGTGATCAACCCCACCACCGCCGAGGGGTAACCGTCCCTATCCGCGCATTCGACAAGAGAGGCGACTCACCCTCGCCTCTCTTTTTTTTTGCCACCAAGGGCACGAAGCACACGAAGGCTTCGCGATCTCGGCGGCCTTCACGTCTAGCCGATTCTCGGCATGGAATAAGTAACCGCCAAGGCCGCGGAGGTCGCGAGGCCAATCCGGCCTTCGTTTGCTTCGTGCCCTTGGTGGTGAATCCTAAACTAACGCCGAATGGCCGCATACGCGTCCCGCACCGCGTCGAGGGACGGTTTCGGATTGAAGGGATAGGCGATGTACGCCGGCGAAATCTGCGGCCAGCAGTCGGACAGGCTCCAGAGGAACAGGCCCCAACATTCGGGTTGATTGCCATAGAGCTCGATCCAGAAGCGGGTCGCCTCGCTGTGCAGCGCCTGGGACTTCGCGATCAGGTCGTCGAGGTCCTTTGGCTCTTCCCAGCCGCGGGCCGCGATGCTCTGGAAAATGGTCCGCAGGAGGCCCCGCCGGTCGAGGCGCGTGCAGTCCGAGCCGTGGGTCAGGTATTCCTCGTTCCAGATCGGCCAGCGCCGGTCGGGACTGACAAACCGCTCGATCACCGCCCGGTCCGGCATGCCCATGTGCCCGATCTCCGTCACCATCCGCGGGCGCGGCGCGGTGAAGAATTCTGCCCGGTACGATGTGCCGTGCGCCCAGAGGTGGCAGTCGCCCTCGAGCGGGGAGTTCTGGTCGTAGACTGACGGCGAGTACGGCGACGTCGGGACGTAGGGAGTGAGCGGGGCGTGGGCCTGCACCACGTCGCGCAGCACCTCCTTGCTCAGCCGGTTGTGCCGGTACGCCGGGTAGTCGAAGCTCAGGTCGGCCAGCACGTCGTTCTCGTTGTCGCCGAACCAGGCCACGACACACGCGAAGTGGCGCAGCCGCCGCACCTGGAACTCGGCCTCGCGCCGCGCCTCGGCGAGGAACTCGGGATCCTGCGGGTAGCAGCCGCAGGCGAACATGAAATCGTGCGTGATGAGGATGCCAAGTTCGTCACAGCGCGCATAGAAGGCGTCGCCCTCGTAGATGCCGCCGCCCCAGACCCGCAGCGCGTTGATGTTCGCCGCCTTCGTCGCATCGAGCAGCGCATGGTATCGCTCGGCGGTGATGCGCGCATAGATCGCGTCCACCGGCGTCCAGTTCATGCCCTTCAGGAAAATCCGCCGGTGATTCACCGCGAGGATGAACGAGGTCGTGCCGCCCGGTCCGGGCTCCTGGATCAGCTCCACTGTCCGGATGCCAAACCGTCCCTCCCGTCGGTCGACTTCCCGGCCCTGCCGGAACAGCCGGGCCGACCACGCGTGCAACGGCTGGTCCCCATGGCCGTGCGGCCACCAGAGCCGCGCGTGCGGCATGGTGAAACGCTCGGCCTGCCGGCCGCCGCCCGGTTCGCCGGGCAGCGTGAAGCGCCGCGTCTCGCCCGCGACCATCAGCTCGATGTCGACCGCCGCCGGCGCGCCGTGATTCGCCCGGAGCTCCACAACCGCCTCAAGCTCGGCGGAACCGTCGGGACGGATTGCGAGGGTCCGGACATGGACGTCGTCAAACTCCACCTCGTCGGCCAGCACCCAGGCAACCGGCTTCCAGATGCCGATCGTGACCAGCCGCGGCGTGATATTCCAGCCGTAGCAGGACTGCGCCTTGCGGACCTGCAGGCGCAGCGGCGCGCCGTAGCCTCGGACCTCGGGTGTCGGCACCCGCCCGGGAGGCGCAACCGGCGAGCCCAGGCAAACCTCGAGCCGGTTGGCTCCAGCCACAACGTGGTCGGTCACGTCAATCCGCAGCGCCGTGAACATGTTCTGGTTCCGTCCGACTACGCGGCCGTTCAGATAGACCGTCGCAAACACATCGAGGCCCTCGAAGAGGAGATGCAGGCGCTGGCCGGGTCCGGGCGCGGGCGGAGTGACGTCGGCGCGGTACCACCAGTCCCACTCCTCCATCCAACGGCAGTGGTCGTGATTCGTGCCGAAGAACGGGTCGGCAATCAATCCCGCCCGCTCGTAATCGAGATGAACGTCGCCCGGCACCTGGGCCGGCACCCACCGCTCCTCCAGCGGCAGGGCCGAGCAGGCGACCGTCGGGCCGAGCCACGGCTCGGCGTGCATCACACTCCAGTTCGCAACCAGCGGCAGGGACGTCTTCATGGGCCAAACTGCGGCCACGCTCGCCGGCCGGCCCC
>JAFEGX010000144.1 GCA_018239675.1 Verrucomicrobiota bacterium | reverse complement strand
TGCCGCACGACGACAATCTCAGGCGATTGGTTCTCTCAAGGGCTCGTGGACCGAGGCGCTGCGGTCCCGCAGCGCCTCGGTCCACGAGCATTCGATAGTGGATTGATCCGTGTGATCCGTGAATTCCGTGGTAAAAAACACCCGCCCAGCCCGCAACCGGGCCAAGCCACAGCTTCACGCGCACATTCTCCAAACCTGCGCTCCACCCAAAGGCCACCCGACCAACCACCCCTTTCCCGGGCCGCTCACTGCGGCGGGCGCGGGAGGGTCACGCGCTCGCGGGTCGACAGGACAAAATAGTCGAACAGGGCGGCGCCGATGAACAGGAGGCCGACCCCGTAGAACACCAGGCTGGCCACGCCGATCACGAGGAGGATGTAGTCAATGATCTTGAACCGCCGGGGCGCCTGCAGCTCCATGCCGTCGGGCCCGTTGCTGACGACGCGCCAGCCGCGGCTGGTCAGCTCCTTGTATTTGGACTGGAACACCGTCTCTGACTTCTGGCGCTCGGTGAAAGGGACGTTCTCGGCGACAAACGGCGAGATGGAGGTCCGGACGCAGATCTCGGTCCACATCATCTTGGCCTCGGCCGGCTCGATGTTGCGCAGCTCGGCCCAATCCGGATGCAGCAGTTCGGGCGCGCTGGCATGGATCGCGGCGCTCAGCGTGCCCTGGTAGCCGGGGGCGTTGGCGGCGACCCAGATCGCCTTCCACTCTTCCTCGTTCGGCCACCGCGTCAGCCGGCGGTCAACCAGCATCTCGCGGAGCTCGCTCTCAATCCGATCCATGGCACGGTGACGCTGGCGGGGAGCGGGATGAAGGGCAACGTTGATTCTGCCGGCGCGGGCCCGAGCGGTGTCGGATGATGATGACACCACGGAGCACACCGAAGCGAGCCGGAGGGCACGGGGCCCGCAGGCGGACTCGTGCGCCGATCTGCTCCGAGGATCTATCCTCCGTGGCCTCGGTGCATTCTTCGTGATCTCCGTGTCGTCCGCAGCCCGACCTCTTTTGAAAGCACTCCATTCCCGACCTGCGGCCTCAGGCGGAACCGCGCTCAGTGCTCCGGCTATTCGACTCCTCGACCCTCGACTTTCGTCCGTATCAATCCGCCTCAGGACTTCGCCGCGGAGAAGTCAGGAATCTGGAGGGGCGCGCCGCCCTGCATCGCCGAGGTGTGGGCGCAGATGCCGGGGGCGGTCCAGTCGGCGGCCTTGATCTCGTCGATCGCCGGGGCGCGATGCTCGATGATGCTGCGCACGAACTCGTGCACGAGGTGGGGATGCGAGCCGCCGTGGCCACCGCCGTGCATGACTGACGGGTGCTCGCCCCGGGCGTCGAGCTTGACGGCGCCGGTGAACCCCGCGATCTCCGGCGGCAGGCGGTGACCGAAGTCCGGCACGTAGATGCGTTCCTCGGTGCTGCGCCGCGGGCCGGGATGCTCGCCGAGCCGGCTGAGCCGGAACATCACGGGCGCCTCGCCGTGCACCTGGGCCGCCTCGAGCGTCGCATCCTCGCCGTAGATGCTGAAGGACTCGGCATAGCCGCGCGCCGAATGAAACAGGGCGCGGGTGATCTCCATCGCCAGCGGCTCGGGACGGTCGAGCTCGAAGATCGCGGTTTCCATCGGGAACGGATTGCCGTACGGCCGCCGCAACTCCTCGCGCAGCCAGCCGCTCCCAAGGCAGCGCACGCTCCGGGCGCGGGTGCCGGCGATCGCGAGGCAGGGCGCGACGGCGTGGGTGGCGTACCACATCGGCGGCAGGCCCGCCCAGTAGGGCGGCCAGTTCTCCATGTCCTGAAAATGGGCGCCGCTCAGAAACTGGAGCCGTCCAAAGACACCGCGGGACTGCAGCTCGCACGCATGGAGGAACTCGCGCGCATAGAGCTGCGTTTCCATCATCATGTAGTTTCTCCCGCTGCGCCGCCGCGCGGCGATGATTGCCCGGAGGTCGTCGAGCGACGTCGCCATCGGCACCGTGCACGCGCAATGCTTGCCGGCGTCGAGCACGGCGATGCTGTGCCGGGCGTGGTCGGGAATGCCCGAGTTGAGGTGCACCGCGTCGATCGCCGGGTCGGCGAGGACCTCGTCCAGGGTCGCGAGGGCGCGGACCGGGCGGGAGAGCTTGGCCCGCAGCTCCTTCAGCCGCGCCGGATTGGCGTCGCAGAGCACCAGCTCGCCGACATCGGGATGTTTCAGGTAGATCGGCGCGAACGCGCTCCCGAAGCCGAGTCCGACGAGGGCGATGTTGAGCTGGGGCATGACCGTGCGGCCGAGCTTCCCTGCCGGTGATCGGTCCGGGCTGACCGGATCAGAGCCCGAGCATGAAGTTGAACGTGCGGTCGTTCTCGCCCGGGAGGCCCTCGTGGCCGTAGTCGGGATAGATGACCGCCTCCTTCTTCGAGGTGATCTTGTTGAATGCGGCGTACTGCGAGCTGGGCGGGCAGATCGTGTCCATCAGGCCGATGTACATCAGCACCTCGGCCTTGATGCGCGGGGCGAGGTGCTGGCAGTCGATGTAGCCGAGCTTGGTGAACACCTCCTGCTCGCGCACGTGGCGCGGGTCGAACTGGCGGAACCAGGTGCGCAGCTCCTCGTAGGCGTCCTTGGCCAGGTCCATCTCCCAGACGCGGCGGTAGTCGCAGAGGAACGGGAAGACCGGGGCGGCGCGCTTGATGCGGGGCTCCAGCGCGGCGCACGCGAGCGTAAGCGCGCCGCCCTGCGAGCCGCCCATCGCGCCGACGCGGCCGGCGTCAATCTCGGGGAAACTCATCACGACCCGCGCGAGCTGCACGGTGTCGAGGAAGATCTGGCGGAACAGGAGCTTCCGCGGGTCGGGGTCCTCCAGACCGCGGACGATCTGGCCGCGGTAGGTCGTGCCCTTGACGCCGCCGGTGTCCTCCGAGCGGCCGCCCTGGCCGCGGCAGTCCATCGCCGCGGCGCAGAAGCCCTCGCTGGTCCACGCGAGCCGGCTGGCGAAATCGCCGCTGTTGCCGGTGTAGCCGTGGAATTGAAGCACGGCCGGGCATTTCGCGGGACGGTGCTTCGGGCGGACGTATTTCGCGTAGACGCGCGCGCCGCCGACGCCGGTGAACCAGAGGTCGAACGCCTCGCTGTTCCGCGGCGCGATCTCCTTGGTCGGCACGAGCTCGGCCTTCGGGTCGGTGGCGTCGAGCTCCTTGAGTGCGGCCGCCCAGTACGCGTCAAAGTCCGCGGGGCGGGGATTGAGGCCTTGGTAGACCTGGAGTTCAGCAAGAGGTTTGTCGATGAGGGGCATGGGAAATTGTGGATTGCGAATCGCGGATTGCGGATTGGCTGGGACCGAACCCGCTCCGACGGCGCATCAGGGGAGTTCGATAGGAAACCCCGTGCGTGGCAAGGTCGCGCTGCGAGGCGTTGGGGAGGACGCCGGTGGCCATGCGAAGCTCGACAATCCGCGATCCGCAATCCGAAATCCGCAATCATGAGAGTCGCCTTCCTCAGTGGCACGAGCATCGTCAACTCCACGCTGTTTGCGGCGTGGGAGGTGCGGACGGTCGAGACTGCCTATGGGCCGGTCTCGTACAAGACCAAGGGCGACTTCGCCCTCATCAACCGTCACGGTTACGCCTTCCCGCTGCCGCCGCACTCCATCAACTACCGCGCCAACATCCGCGCGCTCGCGGACCTGGGATTCAAGGATGTCGTTTCACTCAACTCCGTCGGCTCGCTGAAGAAGGACCTGCCGCCCGGCACGTTCGTCTCCTGCAGCGACTACGTCGGGCTCCAGCAGGGGCCCGCGACGTTCTTCGACACCGAGTTGAAGGGCGGGGCGCCCGGCATCGCGAACAATCTCATCCCGCTCCTGATTTCCAAGCTCGCCCCGGAGTTCACCATCCACCCGAACAAGGTCTACGTGCAGATGCGCGGGCCGCGGTTCGAGACGAAGGCGGAGATCCGGATCGTCCAGCACTGGGGCGACGTGATCGGCATGACCGCCGCGCACGAGGCGGACCTCTGCACCGAGGCCGGGCTGCGGTACAACAGCCTCGCCCTCATCGACAATTATGCGAACGGCCTCGAGGGCACGGAGATCGACTTCGCGAAGTTCAAGGAGCTCGTGAAGGACAACCAGACCCGCGTGAACCGGTTGTTCACGCGCATGCTCGAGATTCTCGGGTAGACGATCGGGGCAGATTCACCACGAAGAGCGCGAAGACCGCGAAGGCCGATCCGACGGAGGCGGGTTCAGCTTCTGGTCCGACCTGATCGGCGGCCGTCCGCGGCATCCGCGGAAAGTTTTTGCCTTCGTGCGCTTCGTGATCTTCGTGGTTAAACCAGCTCTATTATGAAAATTGGCGTACTCGGCCTTGGCATCATTGGCGCGGTGTGGGCGCGGCATTATCACGCGGCGGGCGTGCTCGCCGGCGCCTGGAACCGCACCCCGCAGCCCGGCTTCCCGCAGTGGAAACCCGCGCCGGAGGCGGTGGCGGCGGCGGCGGACGTGATCCAGATCGTCGTGGCCGATCCGCCGGCGGTGGAGGGCGTGCTCGCGCGCATCCTGCCGCAGCTGGGCCCGGGCAAGGTCGTCGTGCAGTCCAGCACGATCGACGCCGAGAGCAGCGCGCGGTTCGCCGCGCAGGTGACGGCGCGCGGCGCGCGCTACCTCGCCGCGCCGTTCACGGGCAGCAAGCCCGCCGCGGAGCAGCGGCAGACCATCTTCTACCTCGGCGGCGACGCCGGGCTGGTTGCGGAACTTGAGCCGCTCCTGGCCCTGATCTCGGCCCACCGCTTTCTCATCGGCACGAACGAGCAGGCCTGCACGCTGAAGCTCGCGATGAACCTCAATCTCGCGGCGCAGATGCAGGCGCTGAGCGAGGCGCTGGTGCTGTGCCGCCGCGCCGGCGTCACGGACGAGGTGTTCTTTGCCGCGATGGGCAAGAATGCCGGCTACTCCGGACTCACGAAGCTGAAGGAACCCAAGCTTCGCGCCGGCGACTTTGCGCCGCAGTTCTCGGTGAAGCACATGCACAAGGACATGCGCCTCGCCTCGAAGACCGCGGCCTGCGACGACTTCCCCGTGCTGGACGCTGTGCGCGAGGCGCTCAAGACCGCCGAGGCGCGCGGAATGGCCGACGAGGACTTCTCGGCGCTGATCAAACTCCTGAACGGAGCCTGAGGTTTCCGTGTAACCACGAAGATCACCAAGGGCACGAAGGCCAAGCCGGTACCTTCGCGGCCTTGGCGACCTTGGCGGTAGACCTAGACTCCCTGCCGATCCGTTTCACCGCGAAGCCCGCAGAGACCGCGAAGACCTGATCTGCTCGAGCTTCGTGTGCTTGGTGCCCTTGGTGGCAAAGTCCAGCCCGCCGATTCCCTAGGAGAGGGTGGTGCCTGCCATGATCTCTCCTTCCGCTGATTGACGCCGCGCGCGGGGCTGCCATCTTGGGTCCGCATGAGCGATTTTCTGCAGGAGGCGCAGGTGACCGCGGCGAAGCAGGCGCTGGACCGGCTCCGGGCCGGCATGCAGGCGTCGATCAAGGGCAAGGATGACGTCATTGATCAGGTCCTCGTCTGCCTCGTGGCCGGCGGGCACCTTCTCATCGAGGATCTCCCTGGTGTCGGCAAGACCACCCTGGCCTATGCGCTGGCCCGGTCGATGGATTGCCCGTTCTCCCGCATCCAGTTCACGAGCGATCTGCTGCCGGGCGATGTGACCGGCGTCGCCATCTACGACGAGACCGCCAAGGAGTTCGTGTTCAAGAAGGGCCCGGTGTTCGCCAGCGTGGTGCTCGCCGACGAGATCAATCGCGCGACGCCGAAGACCCAGTCGGCGCTGCTCGAGGTCATGGACCGCGCCCGCGTCACGGTGGACGGCGTGGCCCATCCGGTCGGCGCGCCATTCATGGTGTTCGCCACGCAGAACCCGGTCGACTACGAGGGGACCTTCCCGCTGCCGGAGAGCCAGATGGACCGCTTTCTGATGCGGCTGCAGATGGGCTATCCCCAGCCGGCGGACGAGCTCGAGATCCTGCGGGTCGCACGAATGAGCTACGACGCCATCGCGGTGAAGGCGGTCGTGACCCGCGACGAAGTCATCCATCTGCAGGCGCTCGCGACCCAGGTATATGTCGAGGACAGCGTGCTGGATTACCTGCTGCGCATCGTGACCGCGACCCGCTCCGAGGCCGAGTTCAAGGCGGGCGTGAGCGTGCGCGGCGGGTTGGCCCTGCGGGCGGCGGCCCAGGCGCGCGCGCTGCTGCGCGGCCGCGATTTTGTGCTGCCGGAGGACGTGTCGGAGCTGGTGTGCCCGATCCTCGCGCACCGCCTGGGCCTGACCCGGCAGACCAGTGACGCGCTGGAGGAGCGCCGGCTCGTGGTCGGCATCCTGCGGCGAATCTTGGCCGCGGTGCCGGGGCCAAGCTGAATTTTCGAAACGCCAAAGTCCAGGGGCCAAACGCCAAAAAAATCGAGCAATTCGCTAAACCTTTGAAAGGTTCAATTTCCCTGGGTGCCCTTGAGCTTGCCGCCTGAAATTGGTTTGGCGTTTGGCCCTTGGCATTTGGCGTTTTGCCCCGGGCGCCTGGCGTTTGGACCCTGGCGTTTGGTGTTTCGAAAAGAATGACCGCTTCACCCTCTAGTTCCGCCCGCCTCGGGCTCTGGAACCGCCTGCTCTGGGCGTTGGTGTTTCCGCGGCGGCACCAGCGGATCGTGCCGACGGTGTCGGGAACGCTGCTGGTGAGCGTGGCGCTGGGCATCGGCACCGCCGCGTACAACTCGGCGAACAACATTCTCTTCATCACGCTCGCGGTGCTGCTGGCGTGCCTGGTGCTCAGCGGCGTGCTCTCGTGGCTCAATCTCCGCGGGGTCGAGTGGCGCCTCGACGTGGCGCCGCCGCTGCGGGTGGGACACGTGGCGGTCGTCGCGCTTGGCCTCCGCAACCACAAGTCGTTCCTGCCGACGTACGGGCTGTGGTTCGACGTCGAGGCGAAGCCCGAGCAGGAGGGGCCGCCGGCGGCCGTCGAGTCGACGATCACGGCCAAGGGCATCGACGTCCGGGCGGCGCTGGCCCGGGCGGAGGCGGTCGACGCCCGCGGCCAGCTCGTGTTGCGGGAGCGGCTCGACCCGCGCGGCGAGGCCCGGCTCGACTGGACCTTCCAGCCGGTCCGGCGCGGCCGGCTCGTGATCGACCTCGTCGGGGTCGGGTCGCTGTTTCCCTTCGGCTTCCTGCGCAAGACCTTCACCACCGAGCAGCGGGCCGTGCGGCTCGTGTGGCCGGCCGCGGTGGAGTACCGGCGGCACGCGGCGGCGTCGGAACGGCTGCCGGCCGGGAGCGAGCGCGCCCCGCAGGCCGGGAGCGGCGGCGACCTCTGGGCGCTGCGCCGCTATGCGCCGGGTGACTCCCACCGGCTGATCCACTGGAAGGCGAGCGCGCGGTCGCAGACCCTGCTGGTGCGCCAGTTCGCGGCGGAGAGCACCACGGGCTTCGCGCTCGCGCTGGATTCCGGCGCGACGGTATGGACCCGGCCGGAGCAGTTCGAGCTGCTCGTGAGCTTCGCGGCGACGCTGGCCGAGGATCTCTTCCGGCTTGGCCAGCTCGAGTCGGCCCAGATCAACGGCGAGCCGCCGCAGCCGATGCGCCGGGTGCGGGACCTCGAGCAGTTCCTCGACCGGCTGGCGGTCGTGCAACCAAACGCGGAATCACCAGCAGGCGGCGGATCGCCGACGCGCCTGCGCAATCTGCTGACCTTCGCCCCCGACGGGGCGCGCGGGGTCATCGCCCTGGTCAATGGAGAAAAGGCGGCCTCAGCTTAGCCTCGACGAGCTGCACCAGCTCAAGTGGCTGCTCGGCGGCGGGCTCGTCCTGCTGTCGGTGGCCACGGTCTTCTACCTCGACGTCGACGCGTGGACCCTGATGGCGCTGACGGCCGCGGGCGTGCTGGCGGTGCTGGTGAAACCGGAGTGGCCGGCGCGCGTGCCGGTGATCGTGCACCGTCTCGCGTTCCCCGCGATTGTCGCGCTGTTCGTCGGCGACCTCTGGCGCACCGGGGAGATCCTGCCGGCCATCGTGCGCCTCGACATCCTGCTGCTCCTGTACCGCGGCACGAGCTACCGCCAGAAGCGTGACGACCTGCAGGTGATCCTGCTCGGGCTCTTCCTGATTGTGGTGGCGGGAGTGCTCACGGTGTCGCTCGTGTTCGCCGTCCAGCTGGTGTTGTTCACGGCGTGGGCCCTCGCCTTCCTGCTGGTGATCACGCTCACCGAGGCGGCGGCCCCGCCGGTGCCGGCCCGCGCGGGCGATCCGTCGGGACCGCCCGCATGGACCCGCATCCGCTGGGGAAACCTGGCGACGCGGGTGCGGGCCGTGACCGACTGGCGGGTCGTGGCGCTCGGGACGGGACTTTTCGCTCTCGTCGTGGTCATCTCGGCCGCGCTCTTCCTCGCCATCCCGCGTTTCCAGCTTGAGAACAGCCTGTTCCTTGAGCGGTTCGTGTCGAAGAAGGCGCGCTCCGGTTTCAACGAGACCATCCGGTTCGGCGAGGTCACGGAAATCCTGCAGGACGACAGCGTGGCGGCGAACATTGACGTAACGGACCGCAGCCAGATCCCGGCGACGCCGTACTGGCGCATGCTCGTGCTCGACGAGTACAGCAACGGAACCTTCAAGCTTTCGCCGCGCCTGCGGCGGGCGACTTTCGATAACGAGCGCACGGGGGCGTTTGTGCGCGGTTCGCGCCGGCCGCGGCTTGGGCTGCCGGTCTGGACGTTTTACCTGGAGTCGGGCATCAGCCGCTACCTGCCGCTGCTGGGGCCGTTCGAGTTGCTCCGGTTCACGACCATCCAGAACTACCGGGCGGGCCAGGTGGCGGGCCTGGTGGCGCTGCGCGACGAGCCCGTCACGATGACTGCCTATCGCGTCGAGGGCATGCTGACCGGCGACACCGTGCCCGATCCGGCATTCACGGAGTTCCTGGCGAAGCCGCGGGCCGCGGGTCCGCTCCAGTCGGTGGAATTGCTGCGCATGGTGGGAGTCGGCGAGGCGGACCGCGCCGTGCTGCGGCAGGCCGTGGCGGAGATCACCGGGGGTGCGACGCTGACCGTGGCGGACTTCTCGGTCCGGGCGGAGCGGTGGCTGGCCGCGCGCCACTCGTACTCCCTCCAGCCGGCGATCCCGGCCGGGCCGGGCGACCCGCTCGTGCGCTGGCTGAAGGCGAACGGCGGCGGGAACTGCGAGCTGTTCGCCGGCTCGTTTGTGCTGCTGGCCCGGACGGCGGGCTACTCGACGCGCGTGGTGACCGGGTTCAAGGGCGGCACCTGGAACGCCTACTCGAGCAACTTCACCCTGCGGAACTCCGACGCCCATGCGTGGTGCGAAATCTTCGACCCGGCGGCCGGGGCGTGGCGACGGGTGGATCCCACGGTGGGACCCGTGGGCGCACAGGAGGAGGTCCGCGGCGAGGCGGCGCTGGCGCGCCGGACCGACACCAGCTGGTCGGCCCGCTTCGACAGCCTCCGCGTGTTCTGGTACCGGCGCATTGTGAACTTCGACCAGCGCGCCCAGGTCGAAACGCTGAAGGCGATCAAGGATGCCACCGAGGACTCCGGCCGGAAGTTGCGCGAGCGGCTGGCCGACCTTTTCCGGGGCGTCCGGGATTGGCTGGCGCAGCCGTGGGACGTGCGCCGCATCGCACGGATCTTGGCCGTGGCCGTGGCGGCGGCGGCGCTCGGGTGGGGCTGGCGGGAATATGTCGGTCCGTGGTGGCGGTTTGGGCGACGCCCGGGCCGGGTCGGGAAAGCGGACCCCGTCCGGCGGGAGGCTTCGCGCTGGCTGGCGCGTTTTGGTCCCCTCAGCGGCCGTGCCGCCGACGAGGAGGCGGTCCACGCCGCCCTGCTTCGGCTGCGCTTCGGGGCGCGCGAGACCTGGCCCGAACCGGAGGCGGTGTTCCGCCAGGCGCGGCGGGTGTGGCGGGAGTCGCGCCGGCGACGTCGGGCGGCGGCGAGGTTGACCTAAGGCGGGTGGGCCACGGAGAGCACAGAGGAGGGCATTGAGGGGACAGCCTCCTTACGTCGGCTGCTACGCACGGTCCCGTAGCAGCCGACGTGAGAAGGCTGTTCCCGGCCTTCGAATCACTCCGATTGGGCCGGGGCGACGAAGGCCGGCGGGTGGTCGCGCTTCTCGAAGTAGCGCTTCAGGATGAGGGCGGCGATCGGCGCGGCGTAGCGGCCGCCACCGTATTCCTCGTTCGGCGTGTCGCCCTCGATCGCGACAGCGACGGCGATCTGCGGGTTGTCGATGGGGGCGAAGGTGATGAACCAGGCGACGTTCTTGCTGCCGGGGATCTGGGCGGTGCCGGTTTTGCCGCCGAAGCGGATGCCCGGGATCTGGAACTCCGGCAGCGCAAGGGTCTTCGCGGCCGTGCCGTGGGTGACACAGCCTTCCATGCCGGCGAGGAGCGCCTCGCGCTGCTTCGGGGTGAGCCCGATCAGCTCCGTGTGTTGCACCGGCGCGTCGTCGCGGTGGAGGAGGGTCGGCCTGGTGTAGGTCTCGTTGCGGGCCACCGAGGCCACGAAGCAGGCCATCTCGAGGGGCGTCACGAGCACATCGCCCTGGCCGATGGCCATGTTCGCGGTGTCGCCCGGATACCACTTTTCGCCGCGCACCTTCTCCTTGTAGGCGGCGTCGGGGATGAGCATGCGGCCGGTCTCGTGGGGCAGCTCGATCCCGGTCTTCCGGTCGAGATGGAAGCGCCGCGCCTCGGCGGCGAGCACCTCGGGCGTGCGGTTGGCGGAGGTGCGCCACCCGGCCTCATAGAAGAAAATGTCGCAGCTGTCCGCGATCGCATCGGGCAGGAGCACCTCGCCGTGGTGCCCCTTGCCGTTGTAGCACACGAAGTCGCGGTTGAACTTGTGGAGCCGCCCCTCGCAATCGACGATCGGCTCGTCGGGCTGGATCGCGCCGCACCGCATGGCGGCGATGGAGGTGAGAATCTTGAAGGTTGAGCCGGGCGGATAGGCGCTGCTGATCGCGCGGTTGGCCCAGGCCTTGCGCGCCTCGATGTCGGCGATGGTGTCGTGGCTGGGCCGCGGCGTGAAGCGGGTGAGATCGTAGTCGGGCTTGCTGGCCATCACGAGCACCTCGCCGGTCTTCACGTCGAGCGCGACGGCCGAGCCGATCATGTCGTCGCCCGCGATCTTCTCGATGGCGTCCTCCGCGGTGCGCTGGAGGTCGATGTCGATGGAGGTGGTCAGGTTCTTGCCCTGCACCGGCAGGCGCTTCTCGAGCGGGGGGTTGATCTTGTAGCCGGCGGGGCTCACCCGGAAGATCGAGCCGCCCGCCTCGCCCTGGAGGCGCGTGTCGAAGACCTTCTCGAGGCCGTCGCGGCCGATTGTGCCCTTCATCTTGAAGGTCTTGAGGTCCTCCCCGGGGAAATCCTCGGCGGTGATCTCGGTCTCCACGCCGACGTAGCCGAGGGTGTGCGCGAGCGACGAGCCGTACGGGTAGTAGCGGGTGCTGGACGCGTAGACCTGGAGGGGTGACCGCACCGGCAGGCCCTCGACGAGCTTGGCGTACTCGGCGGGCTCGAGGTCGTCGATGAGCGTGTAGGGCAGCAGCAGCTGCCGCGCGAAGTGCTTCCGGAGGTCGGTGCCGTCGACCTTCACGCTGCGGTGCAGGATCTGGTTCACCTGGTCGAGGTACCGCTGGACCACGCTGACGCGGGCGATCTGGTTGAACTGGTCGCGGGTCGGGAGGTCCTTGTCGCCGGCCTCGGCGTAGTTGCGGCGGATGACGCGGGCCTCGTTGATGAACTCGGAGCGCAGCTCGTCGAGGTAGAGGACGACGGCGAAGCGCGGGCGGTTGCCCACGAGCATCCGGCCGTAGCGGTCGTAGATGTTGCCGCGGGGCCCCGGCACGAGGATGCGGCGCTGGTTCTGCATGCGCTCGTTCTCGCGGTGGCGCTCGGTGTTGAACAGCTGCTGGTACGCGAGGCCCCCCGCGAGGATCGCGAGCAGGCCGAACACGACGAAATAGAAGAAGATGACGCGCGGCTGGTAGCTCTTGTGCGACTCGACCAGGCTGCCCGAGCGGTCGGCGAGATTGGTGTCGTTCGTGGCCATGGCCGGGCTCAGGCGAGCGGGTCGCGCTCCACGCGGGTCAGCACCAGCGTCCGCAGCTGCAGCGCGAAGAACCACGGGGCGACCAGCGCCAGGAAGAGCTGCGAGCAGACAAGGTCGAGGATCAGGCGCGGCCAGATGTCGCCCGGCGACGGCCCGCGGCCCACGAGGACGAAGGACAGCGCGAGGAACAGCGCGAGGTTGACCAGGAGGGCCACGATCACCCTTGCGACTGTCTCCTCGCGGGGCAGGCGGTCGCGGATGTTGAACACCACCGCGTGGGCGGCCGCGAAGAGCAGGAGGTGCGTGCCCAGCCGGACGGGCTCGGTGGCATCGCACAGCAGGCCCGCCATGAGCACCGCCGCCAGGCCGTCGCGGAGCGGCAGCATGAGCGCGGCATACGTCACGAACAGACCGCCCGCGAACAGGAAAACCTGCGCCGGCCCGAGGAGGTGATTCACCTGCGCGACCAGCACCCACAGCACGAGCAGGGTGAGGAAGGTGACAAGCGTGCGGCGCATGAGACGTTAGGCTTTAGGCGTGAAGGCGGCGGTCGAGGGCGGGGAGTAAGCCTGCCGCTCAGAGCCTATTGCTCATTCAGCGGCACGAGGACAGTGACCTCGGTGAGCGCAGAGAGGCGGGGATCGAGCTGGACCTCGCCGCTCTTGTAGAGGCCGTCAAGGCTGGGCTCGACCTTGATGATGGTGCCGAGGTTGAGGCCCGGCGGGAAGACGCCGCCGAGACCGGAGGTGACGAGCCGTTTCGGCATGGTGGGGCTCGCGTAGACGTTGAGCGGCACGAACTCGATGACGCCCTTCGGGGCGTCGAACGAGGTGTTCACGCCGCCCTGGAAGCTGATCGGCTGGTTCTCGCCCTCGACCACGGCCGCGAGGCGCACGCTCGGGTCGCTGATGAGCTCGACGACGGCGGTGTAGGCGTAGACCTCGCTCACGCGGCCGACGACGCCGCCGGCGAAGATGACGGGGGCGCCGACGGGAATGCCGAAATTCCGGCCCTTGCGGATCACGAGCTGCTGCCACCAGCCGGAAAAGTCGCGGCGGACGACGCGCGCGTGCTCGGACCGGTAGTGGGCGTAGGCCGGCAGCTTCAGGAGCTCCTCGAGGCGGGCGATCTCGGCCTGGAGGCTGAGGTTCTGCTGCACGGCTTCCTCGTATGAGGCGTTGAGGCGCGCAAGGTCACGCCCGGCCTCGATCAGCTCGCTGTTCGAGTGCAGGCGGAGTGTCCAGTAATCCTGGAGGTCGCGCGCGTACGAGGCGGCGACCGTCAGCGGCGCCTGCAGCTCAAAGAAACTGGCCCGGGTGAATAGCTTCACCGCGACCGGCACCAGCAGCCAGCCCAGCACGACGAGGGCGAGGGTCAGGAACGGGCGGGCCTGGTCAAAGCGCTTGGGCACGGTGGAGGCGGGAAGTAACAGGCATCAGGGACCAAGTATCAAGAAGGCTTCCGCCGCGGGCGGAATCGGTTCCCTGCACTTGGCACGTGGAACGCGGAACCTGGAACCTGTTCCCTCCCGGCGCGCTGCGCCGGGCTACACGTGCTGCATCAGCCAAGCGAGGTCGTTGAGGACGGCGCCGGTGCCGTTCGCGACGGCGGAGAGTGGGTCGTCGGCGACGGTGACCGGCAGGCCGGTCTTCTCGCTGAGCAGGCGGTCGATGCCCCGGATCAGGGCGCCGCCGCCGGCCATCACGAAGCCGCGGTCCACGAGGTCGGCCGAGAGCTCGGGCGGGCAGCGCTCGAGGGTGACGCGGACGGCGTCGACGATCGCGGCGATCGTGTCGCTGAGGGCCTCGCGGATTTCCTGGGAAGTGATGTGGATCGTCTTGGGCAGGCCGGCCACGGAGTCGCGGCCCTTGACCTCCATCGTGAGCTCCTCGTCGAGCGGGTAGGCGGAGCCGACGCGCATCTTGATCTCCTCCGCGGTGCGCTCACCGATGAGGAGATTGTAGGCGCGCTTCATGTAATTGATGATCGCGGCGTCGAGTTCGTCGCCGGCCACGCGGATCGACTTGGAGAAGACGATGCCGTTGAGGGAAATGATGGCGATCTCCGTGGTGCCGCCGCCGATGTCGACGATCATGTTCGCGGCAGGCTCGTCGATCGGGAGCCCGACGCCGATCGCGGCGGCCATGGGCTCGGGGATGGTGATGACGTCGCGGGCGCCCGCGTGGAGGGCGGAGTCCTTGACCGCGCGCTTCTCGACCTCGGTGATGCCCGACGGAATGGCGATCACGACGCGGGGCGGGGCGCGGAACGAGCCGCTGCTGACCTTGCGGATGAAGTAGCGGAGCATGGCCTCCGTGACGTCGAAATCGGCGATGACGCCGTCCTTCATCGGGCGGATGGCGGTGATGTTGCCGGGCGTGCGGCCGAGCATGCGCTTGGCCTCGTCGCCGACGGCGCGCACCTTGCGGCTCACCGTGTCGAGCGCGACGACGGAAGGTTCGCGGAGAACGATGCCCTTGTCCTTGACGTAAACGAGCGTGTTGGCGGTTCCGAGGTCGATGCCGATGTCGTTGGAGAAGTAACCGAGGAGGTTGGCCATGATAGCTGGGTGGGGCTGTTTCCGCCGACGGAAACGAATCGGCCAACGCACGGGGTGTCAACGCGGTAAAGCGGCGCCAGCCGCCGCGCGGTGGCCGGCATGTATCAGGTGTCACGTAACACGTGACACGGATGTCGCCGCTGGCCGCCGTCTCTTGGTCGTGGGCCAGCTGGTTTTTCGGGTGGAGCGCATGGTTCCCGTGCGCGGGAGTTCTCATCCAATCCTTGCTCGTGGACGGAGACGATCAGCGCGTTGGGGACAACCCGCCACCGCCCTCCAGATTCGAACTGACCCACGACCCGGCGTTCTGGAACCTTGCGATCTACGGTGGAATGCCTCTCATCGCGGCGATCGGCTCCGGCCGCCTCCCGCCTTTCAGTTTCCACCTCCCGTCACATGCACGGACTCTATCTGATCCAAGACCTCGCGGTGATCCTGGTGGTGGCCGGCCTCGTGGGCTGGCTGTGCCAGCGGATCGGGCTGTCGGTGGTGGTGGGTTTCCTGGCGGCGGGCATGGTGGTCGGCCCGTATACGCCGCCCTTCTCGCTGGTGTCGGACCCGGGGCGCATCGAGACCCTGGCGCAAATCGGCCTGGTGTTCCTGATGTTCTCCATCGGCCTCCGGCTGAGCATACGCAAGCTCCGGCGGCTGGGGGCGTCGCTGGTCTTCGCGGCGTTCGGCGGTGCGGTCCTGGTGTACTATTTCACCCGCCTGCTGGGCCTGGTCCTGCACTGGAACGCGTCTGAGACGCTGTTCCTCGCGGGCATGCTGATGGTCTCGTCATCGGCGATCATCAGCAAGATCCTCCAGGAGACGGGCGAGAATCACGAACGGTCGGGCCAGCTGGCGATGGGCGTGTCGGTGCTCGAGGACGTGGTCGCCGTCGTGATGCTGACGCTGCTGAATTCGCTGGTGCAGCTTGGCGGGGCGGGTCACGGCCAGGGGGCGTCGCTGGGCCAGACGCTGGGCACGCTGGGCGCCTTCGTGGTGCTGGCCGGCGTGGGCGGGCTGCTGCTGGTGCCGTGGCTGCTGCGGCGGATGAGCATCTCGGCGGACGAGGAGCTCCAGACCCTGGGCATCGCGGCGCTGCTGTTCGGCCTGGCGGTGGTGGCGACGCGGGCGGGCTTCTCGCTCGCGCTCGGGGCGTTTCTGCTCGGCACGATCGTGGCGGAGACCTCGCACCGGCACCAGGTGGAGCGGACCTTCGAGGGCATGCGCGACGTGTTCAGCGCGGTGTTCTTCGTGGCGATCGGCATGCAGATCGACGTGAGGGAGCTGGCCGGCTCCGCCGGGCTGATCGCGGGCGTCGCGGCGTTCACGTTGGTGGCCCGGGCGGTGGCGTGCTCGACGGCGCTCACGATCATCGGCACGGCGCCGAAGGATGCGCTGCGGACCGGCCTGGCGGTCACGCCGATCGGCGAGTTCTCGTTCATCATCGCCCAGCTCGGCGTGAGCGCGGCGGTGGTGCCGGCGCGATTCTATCCCCTGGCGGTGGGCGTCTCGCTGCTGACGACGCTGGTGGCTCCGCTGCTCGTGCGAAACTCGCCGCGCATCGCGGAGGCGCTGCTGGCGCGGCAGCCCGGCTGGCTGGAGCAGGGGCTGCGCTATTACCGCGGCTGGCTGGAGCAGCTCCAGGCGCAGGCGAAGCGCAACCGGCTGTGGCAGCTGAGCGGCAAGCGGTTCGTGCAGCTCGGCATCGAAGTGCTGCTCGTCAGCGGCCTGCTGGTGTTTTCCAGCCAGATGTTCGCGGCGACCGAGCGCTGGCTCGGGCCGGACCTGCTGTTCCCGAACGGCCTGCGGTTCCTGTTCTGGACGGGCCTGTGTCTGGTGCTGCTGGCGCCGCTCGTGGCGATCTGGCGGAACGTCTCGGCGCTCGCCATGCTGTACGCGCAGGTGTCGACGATGGGCCAGCCGCGGGCCGGGCAGCTGGCGCGGATGGCGGAGACTGTGCTGAAGTCCCTCGCCGCCACCGCGATCTTCGTGTGGCTGTTCCTGCTGATGCCGGCGGAGGGCCGCACGCGCTGGGTCCTGATCGCGGTGGGGGTGGTCGTGCTCGTGGCGGTGGCGGTCCTCTGGCGGAAGCTGGTGTTCTGGCACAGCCAGCTGGAGGTCGAGCTCCATGAGGTGATGGCGGCGGCGGAGACCAAGATGACCGCGACCTCGGCCCCGTGGCTGCAGGCGCATGGTGACTGGAACCTGCACATGGTGGACTGCGTCCTGCCGGATCTGGCGGATGCGCAGGGGCGCCGGATTTCCGACCTGGAACTGCGGGCGAAATTTGGCTGCTCAATCGTTGGCATCGAGCGGCAGGGATACATGATCCCGCTGCCGCCGCCCGATTCCGTGCTGTATCCCCGCGACCGTGTGCTGCTGATGGGCACCACCGAGCAGGTGAAGGCGGGCAAGGCCTTCCTGGGGGCGGTGTCGGGCAGCGCGGATGCGCTCTACGAGGAGATCATGATGGAGTCGCTGCCGGTGCCGGCGGGCAGTCATGTCTCCGGCCGGACGCTGGGTGACCTCTCGCTGGCCCGCACCCATGGCATCCAGGTGGTGGGCGTGAATCGCCGCGGACTGCGCATCCTGAACCCCTCGGCCGAGGAGCACCTTTACGTCGGCGATGAGCTGCTGGCGCTGGGCGCGCCGGCGCGAATCCGGGAATTCAGGACCTGGCTGCGGGAGACGGCGGACGAGGTGCCGGGGAGACACGACTGAACAAGGGCCGGGGCGAACGTCGAACGCCGAACTTCGGACGTCGAACTGGCGCATCAGACATCGAAGCAGCTAGATTTCGATTTTCGGCGTGGCTTGGAAGTCTGGTACAATCTTCTTCGACGTTGGGCGTTCGGCGTCCGACGTTCGGTGTCCGCTTGGAAGCCTCGGGCATCCACAAAAAAAGCGCGCCCG
>JAFEGX010000143.1 GCA_018239675.1 Verrucomicrobiota bacterium | reverse complement strand
GGCCGCCATGCCGGTAATCGCCGCCCCGGCAGCCAGTGCGCGACCCCGCCGCGGCGTGAGCGCGCCAATCGCCGCGGCCGCAAGGGGCAGCGCGGGAATCAGCCAGATCTGGGAGGCAGCAAGGGTCATGAACGGATGGAGGAAAACGCCAAACGACGGCGACCAAACCCCCAACGCCAGGGGCCAAACGCCAAACCAACGGCGTCAAGGCCGCTGGCGGAGGAAGTTGGCGAAAGGAGTTTCATTGGGCGTTGGAGAATTGAGATTTCAGGTCCGGCGTGTTTGGCGTGTGGCAATTGGCGTTTGGAGTTTCTCACCCTTTGAGCCTGGTCGCCTCCTGGAGCCTGATATTCCTCTGATGCCGGTAGACCGCGATCACGAGCGCCAGGCCGACGGCGGCCTCCGCGGCGGCGACGGCGATGGAAAACAGCACGAAGACCACGCCGGTCGAGCCGCTGCCGCTGCCGTACCGCCAGAAGGCGATGAAGTTCAGGTTCGCGGCATTCAGCATCAGCTCGATGCCCAGCAGCACGAGGATCGCGTTGCCGCGGCAGAGCGCGGCGGTCAGGCCGATGCAGAACAGCCCGGCGGACAGGAGCAGGCAGAGGTGCAGCGGGCTCATGACGGGTCCTCCGGGTTCCGCGGCGAGGGGGCGGCGATGATGATCGCGCCCAGCAGCGCGACCGTCAGGATGACGCCGGCGGCCAGCAGCGAGGCCGCGTGCGGTCCGGCCAGCAGGGCGCCGAGGTCGCGGACGGTCACGGAAGGCGCGTGCGCCCGGCCGCCCGTGATGCGCGTGGCGAGGATGGCGGTGAGCAGGACGGAAGCCACCATCGCGCCGCCCATCAGGCCGGACGCGAGCCGGATCACGGTGGGGGCCGGCAGCGGCGAGTCGACGTCGCGCGCCGGGCGGGTCAGCAGCACGGCGAAGAGGACGACCATCGAGATCGCGCCGACATACACGAGGATCTGCGCAAAGGCGACAAACTCGGCTCCCGCCCAGAGGTAGAATCCGGCGATGCCCGTCCAGCTGAGCACGAGGAGAAGCGCGCTGTGGATCAGGTTGCGCAGCATCATGGCCACGGCGGCGGACGCCAGGGTCAGGGAGGCGATGATGATGAACGGCAGAAGCACGGGAGGAGTTCTCGATTTACGAGTTACGAATTACGATTGGGTGATTAGCAGAAGTCGGAGGGTGCGGCTGGGTGGCTGGAAACAATCGTAGATCGTAAATCCGAAATCGTAATTCTAGCTGGCATAGCGATAGGTCCGCGGGCCGTTGCCGGCGGAAAGCTGGCGGCCGAGCGTGACGAACGGGATGATCACGATGGCGAGCGCGACCGCCCAGCGGGCGAGGTACAGCGGGCCGGTCCACGTGGTGGTGAGCGACCAGAACGCGGCGGTGCCGAGGTTGATGAGCGAGAGGGGCACGAGGAATTTCCATGCCAGCCGGGTCAGCTGGTCGATCCGCAGGCGGGGCATGGTGGCGCGGACCCAGATGAAGCCGACCAGGAGGGTGATGAGCTTGAGACCGAACCAGAGGTAGGACGGGATGAATTCCAGGAAGGGCAGCGGGGCGCGCCAGCCGCCGAGGAACAGGGTGACGGCCATGGCGCTGAGCGCGCACATGCCGAAGTACTCCGCCATGAAGAACAGCGCGTACTTGAAGCCCGAGTATTCGGTGAGGTGCCCGGCGATCAGCTCGGACTCGGCCTCGGGCAGGTCAAACGGCGAGCGGTTCGACTCGGCGAAGGCGGCGATCATGAAGATGACGAAGCCGGCGAAGCCCCACGGGGTGAGGATGTGCCAGTGCGGGATGAAGCCGAACCTCCAGCCGTCCTGCGCGGCGACGATCCCGGTGGTGGAGAGCGTGCCGGCGAGCATGATGACCGGCACGAACGAGAGGAGCAGGGGGAGCTCGTAGCTGATCAGCTGGGCGAGCGCGCGCATGGCGGCGAGCAGCGAGTACTTGTTGCGGCTGGCCCAGCCGGCCATGAAGACCGCGAGCTCGGTGGCGGCGCCGGCGGCGAAGAAATACAGCACGGCGGCGTCGAGCTCGACCGGGACCAGCAGCCGGCCGAAGGGGATGACCGCGAAGCCCATCAGCGAGAGCGCGACCAGCACGACGGGGGCGAGATAGTGCAGGACCTGGTCGGCGGCGCGCGGGACGACGTCCTCCTTGGTCAGGGCCTTGACTGCGTCGGCGAACGGCTGGAGCAGTCCGAACCAGCCCGTGCGGTTGGGGCCGGGCCGGTTCTGGACGCGGCCGAGGAGTTTCCGCTCGGCGAGGGTCAGGTAGGCGAACAGGAGCCCGAAGACCGCCAGAAGGACGAGAATGGTGATCAGGCCGGACGCGAGCCAGCGCAGCGACTCGGGCAGGAGGCCGAGCACCGCGTCGCGCAGGTCCAGCGGCAGCCGCTCCAGGAGCGGGGCGGGCGAGACGACCATCGGCGCGGCGCTCATGCGGGCGGGGTCGGTGGCTTGGGCGCTGTCGCCGCGGGCGCGGCAGCGGGATTGACGGCAGGTGCGGCGGCCTTGGCGGCCTTCGCGGCGGCGGCGGCCTTGGCCTTTTCCTCGGCGGCCTTGCGCTCGGCGGCGAGGCGGGTGTCCACCTCGTCGGCCTCGGTGGGCCGGATCTGATGATAGTAGGCGTTGGACTTCGCCAGCTGCTCGCGGTTCACGAGCAGGCCGTGGAAACGGTCGTCCGCCGCGATCTCGTAGACCTTGTCCATCTTGATCGAGTCAAACGGGCAGACCTCGACGCAGATCTGGCAGCTCATGCAGACCGAGGTGTCGATGGCGAAGATCGTCGGGTAGATCTGCAGCTTGCCGGTGGCGTCGGGCTTCTTGTCCTTGCTCTTCTCGATGTAGATGCACTGTGGCGGGCACTCCTTCTCGCAGATCTGGCAGGCCACGCAGCGCAGCGTGCCCATCAGGTCGTCGTCGCTCTCGCTGACCAGGAACGGGAAATTGCGGTAGTTCTCCGGAATCGGCGCCTTCTGCTCGGGGTACTCAATCGTCGTAAAGCGGGCCGGGTCGTGGAAGCTGCCCACGAAGTTTTTCGCGGTGACCGCGAGTCCCTTGATTAAGCCGGTGCCGAGCATTTTTTAGGAAGGAGTTGGAAGCCAGGAGCTGGTAGCTGGAATGGGTGAGTGGCTGAAGGCTGAGCGCTGAAAGCTGAGGGTTAGGGTCTACCGGTCCACCTCGCCGAGGACGATGTCGACGCTGCCGAGGATGATCACGGCATCGGCCACGGTGTGCCCGAGGCACATGTCCTCGAGGATCGTGAGATTGATGAAGGAAGGCGGGCGCACGCGGTAGCGGTACGGGTTCGGGCCGCCGTCGCTGATGAGGTAGAAGCCGATCTCGCCCTTCGGGCCCTCGATGCGGCCGTAGGCCTCGCCGGCCTTGGGCCGGAAGCCGCGGAGCTTGGCCTTCGGGTCCATGATCGGGCCGCCGGGGAGGGCGGCGAGCGCCTGGCGAAGGATCGAGATCGACTCGCGCATCTCGAGGATGCGGATCATGTACCGGTCGTAGGTGTCACCGTGATCGCCGAGCGGCACGCGGAAGTCGAACTTCGGGTAGACGCCGTAGGCGTCCACCTTGCGCAGATCGTGCGCGACGCCGGTCGCGCGCAGCACCGGCCCGGTCACGCCGGCGCTGACGGCCAGCTCCGGCGCGAGGCGGCCGACACCCTGGGTGCGGGCCATGATGATCTCGTTGCCCGAGAGCAGGGCCTCGAACTCGTCGAGGAACGGGCCGTAGGCTTCCACCAGCTGGCGGACCCCGGCGATCCACTCGGGCGAGGGATCGACGCGGCAGCCGCCGAAGCGCTGGTAATTGCACATCATCCGGGAGCCGCTGAGCGCCTCGAACAGGTCGAGGATCTTCTCGCGCTCGCGGAACGCGTACATGAGCGGCGTGCCCATGCACCCGCAGTCCTGCATGAGGAAGCCCGCGAGGCAGGTGTGATTCAGCAGGCGGGTCATCTCCGCGAGGATGACGCGCACGTACTCGGCCCGCTCCGGCACCGCGAGGCCGGCAAGCTTCTCGACGGCGACGGCGTACGCCCAGTTGTTCGTCATCGAGTTCAGGTAGTCGAGCCGGTCGGTGTACGGCATCGACGCGAGATAGGTGGTGTTCTCGCCGAGCTTCTCGTGGTTCCGGTGGAGGTAGCCGAAGACCGGCTTGAGCTTCACGATCGTCTCGCCGTCGAGCGTGACGATCATGCGGAAGACGCCGTGGGTCGAGGGGTGGTGCGGTCCCATCGAGACCTCGAGGAGATCGCCGTGGAATTCATCATGCACCGCGCGCACCTGGGCGCCGGCGGGCGACGACAGCGGGGTGAGGTCGGACACGCTCATGCGGCGCCTCCTTCCTTGGCCGCGGGCGCGGCGGGGGCGGCCGGGTAGTGCTGCTTGGCCTTGGCCATCACCTCGCCATGGGGCGTGGGCTCCCACTGGTAGTCGTCCGGCTCGACGTAATCGCGGCGCATCGGATGGTCCTGAAATCCGTCCCACATCAGGATGCGGCGGAGATCCGGGTGTCCGGTGAACTGGACGCCGTAAAGGTCGTAGACCTCGCGCTCCTGGAACTCGCAGCTGCGCCAGACGGGCGTGAGGGACGGCACGCTGACCTGGTCGGTGCGATTGCCAGTCCGGAGGCGGAGGATGACGGGACCGTGGCGGAGGGAGATCGAATAGAGGTGGTAGACGACCTCAAGGTACCCCGGCTCGAGGCGCTTCGAGGTCTGCGCGACGACCTTGGCGGGACCGCCGGCCGGGTCGGGCACGGTGACCTTGGTGGTCTCGGTGACCTCCTTGTCGGGCCAGTCGACCCCGGTGACATTGGAGCACTGGTCGAGGCGGAGCGCCGGGTCGTCGCGGAGGAAGGTGGCGATCTCGACCGCCTGGGCGTGGCCGATTACGAGCGAGTGCTGGGCCGACGGCGACGGATTCGTCACGACGGTCAGGGCGGCGCCGGGAAAACGGGCGAGCAGGCGGTCGCGGAGCTGTTCGACGGTTTCCATGGGACGTCAGGCCTTCTCGGTGCGGACGAGCGGCGCCGGGGGCTGCCAGACCGTGGGATTCTGCGACGGCTCGAGGTCATGGGCGCCGAATTCCGGCACCGGGCAGTCGCAGTTGATGTCGTCGCGCAGGTGCCGGGGGGCGTCGGGCCCGGCGATCGGCTGGCCCTGGATCTTGGCCTGGAGCTGGACGAGGCCGTTGAGGAGCGCTTCGGGGCGCGGCGGGCAGCCCGGGATGTAGATGTCGACCGGGATGAAGCGGTCGATGCCCTTCAGGACGTTGTAGCCCTGCTTGAAGGGGCCGCCGGAGATGGCGCAGGCGCCCATCGCGATGCAGTACTTGGGCTCGGGCATCTGGTTCCAGAGCCGGATGACCTGGGGCGCCATCTTCTTGGTGACGGTGCCGGAGACGATCAGCAGGTCGGCCTGGCGGGGGGACGGGCGGAAGACCTCGGAACCGAACCGGGAGATGTCAAAGCGCGCCATGGAGGCGGCGATCATCTCGATGGCGCAGCAGGCGAGGCCGAAATTGAGCGGCCAGATGGAACGGCTGCGGCCCCAGTTGTAGATCTCCTGGAGACTGGTGAGCAGGATGCCGTGCCGGCGCAGTTCGTCGCGCTCTGCATCCGTGAGCGGGGCGGGATTCGCGGGGGCGGGAGTGGGGGCGGGCTCGCTCATGGTTATTTCCACTCCAGGTGACCCCGTTGCCAGGCCCAGACCAGGCCCTCGGCCAAGAGGAGGATGAAGGCGAGCATCGCAAACAGCGCGCCGGCGGGCAGCCCGGTGAAGGCAACCGCGAAGGGCAGGAGGAACAGCACCTCGACGTCGAAGATCAGGAAGAGGATCGCGTACAAGTAGTAATGCGCCTTGAACTGGATCCACGAGTCGCCGCTCGGGGCGATGCCGCACTCATAGACATCGTTCTTCACGGTGCTGGGCTTGGCGGGCTGGAAGAACCGGAACCAGAGCTGGGCCACGCCCAGCAGCACCAACGGGAACGCGAGCGCAACCCCCAGGAAGAGGGCGAGGAACGCGTAAGGGTGGGTGTTCATGGAAGATACGGCGAGATTCACAATTGGACGCCCGGCCGGCGGCTCAATGGTTAACCCATCCTGTTTTTTGCCGAAGGCTGCGCATTAATTGGCGCGGCGGGCCAACCGGGGACAACGGGGTCAAAAGCATGCTGATTATTTCGACGATGCCCGGGGCGGAGGCAAGGGCAGGATTGCCCGCGGCCGCGCCATTCGGGCGGCTTCTGCTGCGGCTAACCCTTGAGAAGTTCGCGTAGCTCCGACAGCGAGAGCCTGGCCGCCAGGGCGTCGCTCGCCTCGAAGACATCCGCCAGCAGCGCCCGCTTGCCGTCCTGCAGCGCCAGTACCTTCTCCTCCACCGTGCCCGCGGCGATCAGCTTGTAGCTGGTCACGACCCGCTCCTGGCCAATGCGGTGCGCGCGGTCCGTTGCCTGGGCCTCCACCGCCGGATTCCACCATGGATCGAAATGGACCACTGTATCGGCGCCGGTGAGGTTCAGCCCGGTGCCGCCGGCCTTGAGCGAGATCAGGAAGACGGGCAGGTCGGCGTTCCTCTGGAACCGGTCGACCTCCGCCTGCCGGGCCCGGGGAGACATCGAGCCGTCGAGGTAGCAGTAGGAGATTCCCTGCTGCCCCAGTTCCTCCATGAGCAGGGCCAGCAGCGACGTGAACTGGGAGAACACGAGGACCCGATGGCCGTCGTCGATCGCCTCGGCCAGGAGTTCCCGGAAGGCCTCGAGCTTGGCCGAATCGGCCAAGCTCGCAGGTGTTTCCCCCGGCGTCGGGCCCGGCGCCACGAGGCGGGGATCGCAGCAGATCTGGCGCAGGCGAAGGAGCTGGGTGAGGGCGGCGAACTGGAGCCGCGACTCGCTCGCGCCGGCGGCGGCAAGGTCGATCATCTCCCGCTCGGCGGCCTGCTGGTTCTCGCGGTAGAGCGCGGCCTGGGCCGGGGTCAGCTCACACCACACGGTCTGCTCAAGCTTGGGCGGCAGTTCGGGCGCCACGGCGGCCTTCGTGCGGCGCAGGATATACGGCGCGGCCTGCGCCCGCAGCCGCTCGTCGAACCAGCCGCGCTCGTCGCCGCGGGTGCCGGGTGGCACCGGCGTCAGGTAGCCGGGGAGCAGGAAATCAAAGAGCGAGCGGAGATCATCGAGCGAGTTCTCGAGCGGGGTGCCCGTGAGCAGGAACCGGCTCGTGCCGCGCAGCGAACGAAGCGCCGCGGCGTTCTGGGAGCGGCGGTTCTTGATGTGCTGCGCCTCGTCCGCCACGATCACCCGCCAGTCGGCCGCCGCGAACAGGTCGCGGTCGCGCGTGAGGGTGCCGTACGAAGTGATGACCAGGTCATGCTCCGCGGCCGACTCCGCCTCGGCGAGCCGGCGGCTGCCATGGTGAACGAACACCCGAAGTTCGGGCGCAAACTTAACCGCCTCCCGCCGCCAGTTCTCCACCAGGGAGGCGGGGCACACCACGAGCGAAGCTCGTGGTGGGTTGAATGTTGAAGGTTGAAAGTTGCGAGTCGAACCCGGCCTAGTGCCGGCTTCGTTCAACTGCGGACCTTCACCTTTCAACTGCGCGCGCAGCAGCGCCAGCGCCTGCAGCGTCTTCCCGAGGCCCATTTCGTCGGCGAGGATGCCGCCCAGTCCCTGGCGGTGGAGATGCCAGAGCCATGCGACGCCGAGACGCTGGTAGGGCCGGAGCCGGGCCTCGAGGTCAGGGTTGAGCGGCGCCGGGGCCAGCGTGGAGAGCTCGCGCAGGGCGCGCGTCCGTTCGCGCCATGCGGCGGGGGGCTGGAAATGGGGGGAGAGCGTTTCAAGAATGCCCTGGGCCTCCGCCACCCGCGCGGCGCTGACGCGATGGGTGCGCCGCGATGAGACCCCGGCATTCGGCTCGCCGCTCAGGGCGCGCTGGGCGGCGGCCAGCTGGCTGAGTCGGCTGGCGTCGAGCAGGTAGACCTTGCCGCCCGCCTCGAGGTAGCTCCGGTTGCTCGTGACCGCCGCCCGGACGGCACCCTCGTCGGCGTCGCCGGCCCGCACCCCCAGCGTCACCTCGAAACCATCGCCGGCCTCGGCTGCGCCGCAGGTGATCTCCGCGGGCAGCAGGTGCGCGGTCCGCTGCTCGAAGTTGGCGGAAAACCGGGCGCCAAATTCCTTGCGGAGCCGCGTGCCCTGGGCCGCGAGGAAGGTCAGGGTCTTGTGCCGGTCGCGCAGCCACCATTTCCGGTTCGACGGTTCGAGCAGGAAGCCGTGGGTTTTCAGGAGTTCGGCCACAGCCGCATATGACGGGTGCTCACGCGACGGCAGCGTGATCGCGAGGAAATGCTCTGAGCCGTCGATGGCCATGGGGGTGCCGGCCGCGGCTGGCCGGGAGACGGGTCGGGCGGGGGAGTCCGCCGGCGCGGCGGCAACGGGATCCCGGAGATGCTCGGAGACCCCCCGGAGGAGCGGCCCCACCCAGGCGAGCGGGGTGCCGGGCTGGTTCGCGAAGGCGAAAACGGGCTGGCCGGGCGTGGCGGCAACCAGCTCGCGAAGTTGGGACCGGGACAATTGCAGGAGAAAGGGCGGCCGGGCGGCGGGGCCGCACCAGCGCTGCAGGAGGGCGAGGGCGGGGAGCAGCGCAGGGGGCGGCACGGCGGCCGGGTCGAGCTCCGCCTTGACGGCGATGGCGTCACGGGACGCGGCGGCGGCCAGATTGGGCGGGAGCAGAAGGCGAAGCATGTTGCGGTCGGCCACGTTTCCGGGAATAAACCGACCCCAACGCAACTCTGAAAGACAGCATGAGTTCCGAAGGCTTCACGCAACTGGTCGACGCGCACTACGCGGCGCTGTACCGGTTTGCGCTCAGCCTGGCCAAGCGTCCGGAGGATGCCGGTGACCTGGTGCAGCAGACCTTCTTCATCTGGGCGACGAAAGGTCACGGGCTGCGGGAGGCGTCGAAGGCGAAATCGTGGCTGTTCACGACGCTGTACCGGGAATTCCTGCATGGCCGCCGGCGGGACTCGCGGGCGATGTCGCTCGAGGACCTGCCGCCGGGCGAGTCGGACATCGCGGCCGAGGACGTCGACCGCGCCGCGCGGATGGACGCGTCCGCCGTGGTGGCCGCGCTGCAGGCCGTGGACGAGGTGTTCCGAGCGCCGCTGACGCTGTTTTACCTGGAGGACATGTCGTACGCCGAGATTGCGGCGACCCTGGGCGTGCCGATCGGGACCGTCATGTCACGGCTGTCGCGCGGCAAGGCGCAGCTCCGGGCGGCGCTGGCGCAGGAGGAGAAAGCGGCCCAGAGCAAGGTCGTGCCGTTCGGTCCGGCGGCGGGGAGGAAACAAGCATGAACAACGACGAGTCGAAATTTCTGCTCGGGGCTTACCGCTCCAATGGCCGCGATGCCGACGACCCGCTGCTGGCGACGGCGCTGGCGCAGGCCCGCACCGACCCGGCGGTCGGCGAGTGGTTCCAGCGTTCGCAGGCGTACGACGCCGCGATCGCGGCGCGCCTGCGCGACGTGGCGCCGCCGGCCGGCCTGCGCGAGGCGATCCTGGCGGGCGGGCGGGCGAGCCGGGGCGCGCGGGGCCGCTGGCGGAATCCGGCTCCGTGGCTGGCGCTGGCGGCGAGCGTGGCGGTGCTGCTCACCGCGGCGGTGGCCCTGTGGCCGCGCCCGGCGGCGGCGGCCGCGACGCGGCTGGCGGATTTTGCGATCGAGGACACGGTGCACGGGAATCACGGCAGCCACGGCGTGGCGGCCGGCGCGCTGCAGGCCAGCCTCAGCGATTCGAATCATCGCCTGCAGTCGGGCGTGCCGATGGACTTTGCCGCGCTGCGGTCGACCGGCTGCCGCACCCTGAGCTTTGCGGGCCACGACGTGCTGGAGGTCTGCTTCCAGCGCGACGGCCAGTGGTTCCACTGCTACATCGTGCGCCGCGCCGACTTCCCGAAGCTGCCGGCGGACCTCCGGTTCGTGGAACACGCCCGGCTTGCCAGCGCCGCCTGGGCGGACGCGTCGCATTATTTCGTGGTCGTCAGCGAAGGCGGGCTGGAAGCGGTGAAGCGGATCCTGTAGTCGCCGCCCGCGGCGGGCCGGAAAACCCGGACCCTGAGCAGCTGACAACGAACGCCGGACGCCGAACGTCGGACACCGAACGCTGGACACCGGAAGTCGAATGCCGAGCCCCAGGCACCGGACGCTGGGCATCGGACGCCGAAGATCGGACAATGGAGGTTGGACGTGGGGCGTGGAAATTCGGACCTCGATTCGGCCACCGAGGACGCTCAGCGCACGACGGTCGACGCCCCGCTCCCGGCGGCCGGTGAGGCCGGGCGGCGCCGCTCCCGGTGTCACGTAATGCGTGACACGGCGGCATCGACGCGGCCTTGATCCAGGCAAGCAATTCAAACGTCCGGCGGTGGGCGGTGGGCGTCCGGTGTCCGCGGTTCGGGGATTGCCGGGGCCGGTCCATGAGAGGATCGACCGTGGAATTGAGCGTTGAATGTTGAGCCACGGCCGTTGAGCGTTCCGCCGCCGAACGCGCCATGCCCCAGCCGTCCCGAAGCCCGAACCTGACCGCGGAGCAGCTCCGCCTGGCCGAGGACGCCGCGCGCGAGCGCAACTGGAAGCGCTGGGGCCCCTACCTGGCGGAGCGGCAGTGGGGGACGGTGCGCGAGGACTATTCCCCCGACGGCGAGAGCTGGGGCTACTTCACGCACGAGCACGCCCGCAGCCGGGCCTACCGGTGGGGTGAGGACGGACTGCTGGGTTTCGCCGACCGCGAGTGCCGCCTCTGTCTCGCGCTCGCCCTGTGGAACGGGCGCGACCCGATCCTGAAGGAGCGCCTTTTCGGCCTGACCGGGCCGGAAGGGAATCACGGCGAGGACGTGAAGGAGTGCTATTTCTACCTCGACGCCACGCCGACCCACGCGTGGCAGCGCGCTCTCTACAAGTACCCGCAGGCTGAATTTCCGTACGAGCGGCTGCGCACCGAAAACCACCGCCGCGGGCGGGGCGAGCCGGAATTCGAGCTGCTGGACGCGGGGGTGTTTGACGGCGAGCGCTACTTTGACGTGTTCGCCGAATACGCCAAGGGCGGGCCGAACGACGTGCTGCTGCGGGTGACGGTGGCGAACCGCGGGCCCGAGCGGGCGACCCTGCATGTCCTGCCGACGCTCTGGTTCCGCAACACCTGGTCCTGGGGCCAGCGGGTGGGGCCGCCGGAACCGCGGCCCGCGCTCCGCGCGGTGGGCGACCGGCGCGTGCAGTGCGACCACGCGTCGCTCGGCCGGATGTTCTGGGAGATCGACGCCCCCGACGGGGCGGCGCCGGACCTCCTCTTCACCGAGAACGAGACCAACGTGGCGCGGCTGTTCGGCGCGCCGAACCCGTCGCCGTACGTGAAGGACGCGTTCCACGACCATGTGGTCGGCGGCCGCCGCGACGCGGTGAATCCGGCGCGCACCGGCACGAAATGCGCGGCGCACCACGTGCTGGACCTGGCGCCGGGCGAGGAGCGCGTGCTGCGCCTGCGGCTCTACGCCGCGGACGAGGCGCCGGCCCGGGCGTTCGGCCGCGGGTTCGACGCGACGATGGACGCGCGGCAGGGCGAGGCGGACGAATTCTACGCGACCCTGCTGGCCGGGCACCTGCGGACCGAGACGCAGTTCCCCTTTGCCGGCGGCGCGCGGGTGGCAGCGGGGGGCGGCGACGTGGCGGCGGTGGCGCGCCAGGCGTACGCCGGGCTCCTCTGGTCAAAGCAGTTCTACCACTACGTCGTGAAGGACTGGCTCGACGGCGACCCGGACCAGCCCCCGCCGCCGGCGAGCCGTCAGGACGGGCGCAACCGCGACTGGCCGCACCTCTATGCGCGGGACCTGATCTCGATGCCGGACAAATGGGAGTACCCGTGGTTCGCCGCGTGGGACTCGGCCTTCCACATGCTGCCGTTCGCGCGGCTCGACCCGCTGTTCGCGAAGGAGCAGCTCAACCTGTTCCTGCGCGAGTGGTACATGCATCCGAACGGGCAGGTGCCCGCCTACGAGTGGAATTTCTCGGACGTGAATCCGCCGGTCCATGCCTGGGCCTGCTGGCGCGTGTACAAGATGACGGGGCGGCGCGGGGAGCGCGACCGCACCTTCCTCGCCCGGGTGTTCCAGAAGCTCCTCGTGAACTTCACGTGGTGGGTGAACCGCAAGGACCCGGGCGGGCGCCACCTGTTTTCCGGCGGCTTCCTCGGCCTCGACAACATCGGCGTGTTCGACCGCTCGAAGCCGCTGCCGACCGGCGGGGCGCTCGAGCAGGCGGACGGCACGGCCTGGATGGCGTTTTACTGCGGCACGATGCTCTCGATGGCGCTCGAGCTGGCCGAGGGCGACCCGGCGTACGAGGACATCGCGTCAAAATTCTTCGAGCACTTCGTCGCGATCGCCGACGCGATGAACACCCTCGGCGGCTCGGGCTTGTGGCACGAGGAGGACGGATTCTATTACGACCAGCTGCTGGTGGGGGGACGCGCGATGCCGCTGCGGCTGCGCTCGGTCGTGGGCATCATCCCGCTGTTCGCGGTCGAGCTGATCGAGGAGGAGCGAATGCGCCGGCTGCCGGGCTTCGCGAAGCGCACGCGGTGGTTCCTCGCGAACCGCCCGGACCTCGCCGGCCAGATCTCCCACCTGGTGCAGCGGGGCGGCCACGGTCGGTTCCTGCTCGCCATCCCGTCGCGCACGCGGCTCGAGCGCGTGCTGCGCTACGTGCTCGACGAGGCGGAGTTCCTCTCGCCGCACGGCGTGCGGTCGTTGTCGCGGGCGTATCATGACCGGCCGTTCGTGCTCCGCGCGGGCGACGCCGAGTGGCGGGTGGGGTACGCGCCGGGCGATGCGGACAGCGGGCTGTTTGGCGGCAACTCCAACTGGCGCGGGCCGGTGTGGTTCCCGGTGAACTACCTGCTGATCGAGGCGCTGGAGCGCTACCACCTGTTCTATGGCGACAGCTTCACGATGGAGTTTCCCACCGGGAGCGGGCGCCGCCTCAACCTCGCGGAGATCTCGCGCGAGCTGTCGCACCGGCTGGTGACCCTGTTCCTGCCCAACGGCGGCGGGCGCCGGCCCGCGCTCGGCATGGAGGCGCGCTTCGTGCACGACCCGCACTGGCAGGAACTGCTCTGGTTCCACGAATACTTCCACGGGGACACCGGCCAGGGGCTGGGGGCGAGCCACCAGACCGGTTGGACGGCGTTGGTGACGAGGATGATAGAAACCGTCGGACAGTAGTGCGTTTTGCATGGCGGCCGGGGTTCCGTCTAAATCACGCGAATAAAAAGGTCCCGGACAGAACCCGCCAAATCGCGGTGGGTCACGTGGGCCGTGAACACCAACCTCCCTTCGAATTTTCCCGGGCGCGCCCGCCTCCTGGCCGGCGCGGCCTTCGTGCTCGCGAGCCTGCTCGTGACCCCGGCGCGCGCCACCGTGCGCTGGGAGACCCTGGAGGCGATCCATCGCATTGAGAATCCGTCCGACTCCGAGCGACCCGGCCCGTGCGGCGAGCTCGGCGCGTACCAGTTTCGCGAGCGCACGTGGCGCATGCACACGACGCTGCCGTTCGCGCGCGCCCTCGACCGGCGCGCGTCGGATGCCGTGGCGGTGCGGCACTACGAGTGGCTGAAAGACCGTCTGGCGCAGGCCGGCTTCGAGACCAGCCCGTACAACATCGGCCTCGCCTGGAACGGCGGCATCACGTCGGTCGTGCGCGGCAGGATCCGTCCGTCGACCCGCGACTATGCCGAGCGCGTGAGCAACCTCGCGGCCACCCTTCGCCGCCCGGTGGTGGAGCCGCCCGCGCCGCTCCTCGCATCCAGCCGTTGAGCGCCCGATCGCACCGCCCCGGTCCGCCCGGAATGGCGACCTGAACGCCGGGATCAGTCCGCATCCTCGGTCGACGCCGCCCTATGGGCGGTCGGGCGGCGTCATCCGCGAACCCGCCAAGGCCGAATCCCGCGCGCGTCCGGCGTCTACTCGAGGAAGCTGGCCTGCTTGGGCGCCTTGGCGGCGCGCTTGGCGGCCTCCTCCTCGGGCGTGGTCGTGAGATGGCGCGGCGGCTTGGACGCCTTCTGCGCGACGGCCGCCTCGCGGTCGGCGACGATGCGGTCGCAGATCTGGTGGATGTGCATCCGCAGCCACTGCGTCGTGCTGCTGCCGGCGGTGTAGTCGGCGGGGCCGTAGTGGTCGATGCGGCCGGACTGGCGGAGCCGGTCGTTCTGCGCGAACTCGGCCGAAACGTCGGGATTGTACACGGCGTAGGCGCGGCCGCCGCCGCCCTTGACGACGGAGAAGCTCGGCACGTCGCTCGGTCCGTCCGCGATGTAGATCATGTTCTGGAACGGGATCCGGCGGTCCTCGGCGTTCATGCGCGAGTTCACGTCGATCGACGGGTTCTTGTTCGTGCCCTTGTTGATCTCGAAGATGGCGCGGGTCTTGGTGGTGTTGTCGATCACGAGCCCGATCTGGGCGATCTCGGCGTCGGCGCTGAGGGCGAGCTCCTTCTGCCGGAGGAAACCGGGCTGGAGGGGGTTCTCGATGAACTCGCAGGCCCAGATGCCGTCGACGTGCCGGGCGATCTTGCTGCCGCGGACCATCTCGGCGATGCCCGTGCTGACCACGTAGTGCTCCAGCGCGATCTCGTGCTTCACGTACTCCGGCTTCTCCTTCACGAAGCCCTGCGCGCGGTCGAAGAAATCCGGGAGTCCCTGGTAGAACTCGATCTCGGCGCCACACTCGAAAAGGATTCGGTTGTTCAGGCCCTTGAGCGGCCCGGCCAGCGTGTAGGTGAGCAGGTGGTTGAGGTAGCTGATCTCGGGGGAGAGGTGATACCCGCGCTTCCGGTAGTGCTCGGCCAGCTTGTTGGTCTCGTTCCAGAACTCGGCCTCGTTGATGCCGTAGCGGCGGAACAGGGGCGCCTGCATGTAGCCCGGGATAAGAGTCTTGTCGAAGTCCCAGATACAGGCGATGATGTTTTGAGTGAAGAGCGTCGTGGCCATTGCTGAGCAACACCATTAGGCGGAACCGCCTAACGATCTCGCGCTGCAGCGAAGCCGCTCCACGCGGCTCACGCAATTCGCAAATCAGCCCCGCCCGCCCGCCTCCCTTCGTGCATGGACCAACTTCCTGACCTTCTACCGTTTGAACGCCGCCGCGACGAGCTCGACGCCCAGATGGCCGCGCCCTCATTCTACGCCAATCCGCGCAAGGCGGCCGACGTGTCGCGCGAGCACCAGAAGCTCACGCAGCTGATCGCCGACTACGGCGCGCACGGGAAGCTCGAGCGGGAGATCGGCGAGGCCGCGGCCCTGCTGAAGGACCCGGCGGGCGACCCGGACCTGAAGGAACTCGCCGCCGCCGAGCTGCCCGATCTCCAGCGCCGCGCGGCCCGGCTGCGCGAGGCGGTCCTGCTGGCCATGATTCCCCCGGATCCGACCGACTCTCGCAATACGGTCATGGAAATCCGCGCCGGCACCGGCGGAGACGAGGCCAGCCTGTTCGCCGCGGAGCTCTACCGCCTCTACAGCAAGTACGCCGACTCCCGCGGCTGGAAGATCCAGCCGATGAGCAGCAGCGAGAGCGAGCGCGGCGGGTTCAAGGAGGTGATCTTCCTCATCACCGGGTCGGACGTCTACCGCCAGCTCAAGTTCGAGAGCGGCGTGCACCGCGTGCAGCGGGTGCCCGTCACGGAGGCCAACGGGCGCATCCACACGTCGACCGTGACCGTGGCGGTCCTGCCCGAGGCGGAGGAGGTCGACGTGCAGATCGACCCGCAGGACCTCGAGATCACGGTGAGCCGGGCCAGCGGTCCGGGCGGGCAGGGCGTGAACACCACCGACTCGGCCGTGCAGATCCTGCACAAGCCCACCGGCCTGATCGTGAGCTGCGCCGACGAGCGCTCGCAGCTGAAGAACAAGGCGAAGGCGCTGACCGTGCTGCGGTCCCGCCTGCTGCAGCGGCGCGAGGACGAGGAGCGGGCGAAGTACGCGGCGGAGCGGCGCAGCCAGATCGGCTCGGGCGACCGCAGCGAGCGCATCCGCACCTACAACTTCCCGCAGAACCGGCTGACCGACCACCGCATCGGGCTCACGCTGTACAATCTGCCGCAGGTGATGGAGGGCGGGATCGACGACATCATCGCCGCCCTGCAGAAGGCGGACTACGAGCAGAAGCTGGCCGCGCTGACGGGCCAGGTCTACACCCCGCCCAGGGCGGGCGGCGACGACTGACATGCTCACGGTCCTCGAGGTCATCAAGAAGACCACGGAGTTTCTCGCGACGAAGGGGGTCGAGTCCCCGCGCCTCAATGCCGAGCTGCTGGTCGGACACGCGCTTGGCCTCAAGCGCATGCAGCTCTACCTGAACTTCGAGCGCCCGCTCACGGCCGCCGAGCTCGAGCAGATTCGCCCGCTGGTGCGCCGCCGCGGCCAGCGGGAGCCGGTGCAGTACATCCTCGGCGAGACGGATTTCGCGGGCCTGAAGCTGAAGGTCGACCGCCGGGCGCTCATTCCCCGGCCCGAGACCGAGTACCTGGTGGAACTGCTCGCGACGCGGCCGGGGTTCGCGCCGGCGGCGATCCTCGACCTTGGCACTGGCAGCGGCGCGCTGGCGCTCGCGCTGGCGCAGCGCTTTGCCCACGCGGCGGTGACCGCCGTCGATGTGAGCGCCGACGCCCTCGCCCTCGCGCAGGAGAATGCCGCGGCCTGCGGTCTGGCGGAGCGCGTGCGATGGGTTCGATCGAGCTGGTATGACGCGCTGGCGGACGAAGTCCGCTTCGACCTGATTGTCGCGAATCCGCCCTATCTCTCCGCCGAGGAAACCGCCGCGACGCTACCCGAGGTGCATGCCCACGAGCCGGCGCAGGCCCTGACCGCGGCCGAGGGCGGCCTGGCTGACCTCAGAACCATCATCACCCAGGCCCCGCGCTTCCTCAATCCCGGCGGCCTGCTCGCCCTCGAAACCGGCATCGGCCACCATGCGGATCTGGTGGCGATCGCGTCAGCGGCCGGTATGGGCCTCTCGGAGTCCCGCCAGGACCTCACAGGTCGCGACCGCTATTTCTTCGCGTGGTGACGAGCCAGGTGGCCGCCAGAATGCGCGAAGGGCGAAAAAAAACGCAGATCAATCCGATTTCCGCTCCAGCGGCAGAAAGATCGGATACCTCGGGCTATTGCCTTGGTAGTGCGAAACGCTGGGGCGACGAATTCTTGCGTTTCTTGCGCATCTTTGCGGCTACAATTCTTGTTAAAATGCTCTAGCGGGAGGAAGCTTCGTCATGCGCTGGCCTATCATCTGGATCATCGGAGGACTGATGGCTTCGGTGCTGCCGGCTTCCGAGCTCACGCTTGAGCGAACGATTCCACTGCCCGGGGTCGTAGGCCGGATCGACCACTTCGCGCTGGATTCTGCCGGCCATCGACTGTTCGTGGCCGCGCTCGGAAACAACACCGTCGAAGTCGTCGACTTGGCGGCGGGCAGGGTGGAGCACACTCTTGCAGGACTGTCCGAACCACAGGGGTTGTTCCACTTGGCCGAGGCCCGTCGGCTTTACGTCGCAAACGGAGGCGATGGTGCGGTGCGGGTCTATGACGAGGCGAACTGGACGGAGGCAAAGGTCATCTCGTTCGAGGCCGACGCCGACAATCTCCGCTACGATGCCACGACGCGGCGGCTTTATGTCGGCCATGGCGACGCCCTGGCTGCGGTCGACGTCGACCGCAACGAGGCGGTTTCGGACACAGCCCTGCCGGCGCACCCGGAGTCATTCCAGAGCGAGCGGGAGGGACGGCGCATTTTTGTGAACCTGCCGGAGGCGCACGCCATCGGGGTGATTGACCCGCGGGCGAAACGGATGGTCGCGCAGTGGACGGATGGCCTGGCCGGCGGCAATTTTCCGATGGTGCTGGACGAGGCGGATCACCGCCTGATGGTCGCCTGTCGCCGGCCCGCGTGCCTGATGGTATACGATACGGAAACGGGGCGACCGGTCGCCAAAGTCGCGCTCCATGGCGATTGCGACGACCTGTTTTTCGATGCGACGCGACGGGAAATCTACGCCTCCTGCGGTGAAGGCTTCATCGATGTGTTCCGGCAGGTCGATCCGGAGCACTACACGGTGGTCGAGGCGGTGAAAACGGACCCGGGGGCGCGGACATGCCTCGTCGATGGCGCGCACCTCTACCTCGCGGTGCCGCGGCGCGGCCACCGCACCGCCGAGATCCGCTGCTACCGACTCGTGCGTTAGCTGATGCGCGGCGCTCATCCCTTGCGGTCGGCAATGGCGAGCGGGGCGTGAACGTCGGCGGCGAACTGCTTTTCCTTGCCGAGAGCGATGGCGTCATTGACCACGCGGAGGCTCTCCCGGAGGAACACGTCGACCTTTGCATAGGCATCGTTGTCGTCCGTGCTCAGCTCGGCATCGTCCTCCTCGTCGACCGGCGTTGACGCGTCGGATTTCTTCGGCGCCTTGAGCTTGGGCTCGGGCGCCGGGGCGACGCGGAACTCGCGGTAGGGATACTCGTTCTTGGCGAGCTCCTTCTTTTCGGCCTCCATCGCCTTCCGGAAGGCTGCGTCACTCTCCTTCTGCTTCTGGCGGACGGCGAGGTTGAGCGAGAGCGTCTTTTGGTCCTGGCGGGCCTTGAACCAGTCGATGTTCTTCCGCAGGTAAAGGAATTCCTCGAGCTTCGCCTGGCGGGCGGCGCTGGCCTCGCGGAGCGGCTGAAGGATGCGGGTGTCGAGCGGGTGGCCGTCGAACAGGCTTGAGGGAATCTCGTCCCATGCCAGCGCATGCGGCAGGGAGGCCTCGCCGATCGGGAGGAACTCGTCGATGGACGGCAGCACGATGTCGGGCACCACGCCCTTCAGCTGGGTCGAGGAACCGTTCGGCAGGTAGTATTTCTGGATCGTGAACTTCACCGCGCCGGTCTTAACCGGGGAGCGGGCCAGCTCGGGCACGAGCGTGCGCATCTCGAGCACGTTCTGGACCGTGCCCTTGCCGTGCGTGGACGAGTCGCCGATCACGATCGCGCGGCCGTAGTTCTGCAGCGCGCCGGTCACGATCTCCGAGGCGGAGGCGCTGAACCGGTCGACGAGCACGGCCAGCGGGCCGTCGTAGGCGACCCCGCGGTTGGTGTCGCTGTCGACCTGGATCTCGCCGACGTAGTTCTTCACCTGCACGACCGGCCCCTGCGGGATGAACAGGCCGGCGAGGTCGATGGCCTCGGTGAGGTAGCCGCCGCCGTTATGGCGGAGGTCCAGCACGAGGCCCTGGATGCCGGCGCCCTTGAGCTGGTCGATGAGCCGGGAGACGTCCTTGGTGGCGCTGGGCTTGTCGGCGCTGTCGGCCTCCGCGGGGCCGTAGAACGACGGCAGGGTGATGACCCCGACCGGCACGGGCTTGCCGTCCGCGCCGGGCACCTGGAAGACGGCGGCGTGCGCGCGGGCGTCGTTGAGCTTCACGACGTCGCGGGTGATGGTGACGAGCTTGCGGGCGCTCGGGTCGGGCGCGTCGGCCGGCTGGATGGTGAGGGTGACGCGCGTGCCCTTGTTGCCGCGGATGCGCTCGACGATGCGGCGGAGCTTCATGCCGATGACCTCGACCGGCTCGCCGTCCGGCTGCGTGACCGAGAGGATCTTGTCGCCGGGCTTGATCTGCTTGCTCAGGTCGGCCGGGCCGCCGGGCACGATCTCCTTCACGACGCAGTAGTCGTCCTCGACGCTGAGCACGGCGCCGATGCCGACAAGCTCGAGCTTCATCTGGATGCCGAAGTCCTCGAACGTCTCGGCGGAGAAATACGTGGAGTGCGGGTCGTAGAGGCGCGCGACATTGGACAGGAACAGCTCCGCGATTTCATTGCCCTCAATCTCGCCCAGGTTCTTCAGCATGCGCTCGTAGCGCTTGCGCACGGTCTGCTTGGCGTCGTCGACGGTCTTCTTGTTGAGCAACTCGGAAATCAGCTCGGACTTCACGCGCTGGCGCCAGAGCTCGTCGGCGGCCGCGGTGTTGGCGGGCCACTCGGCCTTGGTGCGGTCGAAGCGGTAGGAGTCGGTGCCGTTGAGATCGATGTCCTTCTTCAGCTCGTCGAACACCCAGTTGATGCGCGACTCGACGCGCTGCTCGTAGACGCCGAAGATGTCGTAGGCGGCGTCCACATTGCCGAGGGCGCTGAGGTTCCAGTAGACGTTGCGCGCGAAGCGGGCGTTGAACATCGCCTTGTCGGACGCGAGGAAGAAGAGGCGTTGGCCGTCGAGGTCGGCCATGAAGTCCGGGATGACCTCGGCATAGCTGGCGCTCGTCACCGCGTCGCGGTTGTAATGTGCCTGCTCGAGCAGCTGCACCAGCGTGCGGGCTTCGACGGTCAGGGTCGTCGAGCTGGTGAAAGGATGGTCGGTGCGGCCCAGGGCCGCGACAGCCGTCAGTGCCACGAGCGCCAAGCCCAGGCCCAGGCGCCGGAAGGGAGCAGATTTCATCATGTAAGCTATAAGATAGGGGAAATCGCGGAAAGTTTCACCCGGGACGTGCGGAATGTGCTGCGGGCGGGTCCGTCAGCGACGGCTCAGGAGGTCCTTGGCTTCGTCCAGCACGCGCTTTTCCTCGGGGGTCAGGGCGCCAAATCCCTGGCTGTTGATCTTGTCGAGAATTCGGTCGACCTCGGCCCGCAGGGCGGACTTCGGCCCGACGTTGACTTGGAAATTGGCGGCCGAGGAAGCCTTGCCCGATTTCTGGGCCCAGCGCGGCAGCTCGATCTCGACCTTGCGTCCGGGCAGGCGCCAGCGCGCCTCGTGGATGTACCGGTAGTAGAACCAGCCGGCCGCCATGCCGCCGAGATGCGCGGAGTGGGCGAGACCGAAGGGCGAGGGCGCCCCCAGCACCTCGTAGCAGAGGCAGCCGATCAGGTCTGTCAGAACGGCGGCAATCGCGACGTATTTCGGCTTGAGCGTGACCGGGATGATGAAAAACAGGAGAATCGTGATCGGCTGATTCGGGAAAAAGCACGCGTAGACGATGAACAACCCGAAGACCCCGGCCGAAGCGCCCACCAACGTGCCACCCAGGTGCCAGTTCGCCGCCGCCCAAACCACGCCGCCCAACATGACTGCGCCGGCGTAAAGTCCCAGAAAGCGCTTGGCGCCGAGCATGGGCAAAAGGGTCCGCCCAACGAAATAGAGCCCGAGCAGATTGCCGATGATGTGCAGGATATTGCCGGTATCGTGCAGCAGGCTGTACGTGAGCAGGGTCCAGAGCCGCAGGGATTTGAGGCCGCCGATCGAAAGTCCGAAGAAATGTTCGATGGAGCCGGCTCCGCTAAACACCCTTGTGGCCACGTTTTGCAGTACAAATCCCGCGACCGTGGCAGAGATGAGCCAAGCCAGCACCGAGGATTTCTCCTGGGAGTAGGTTTCGCGCATGTAGGGCCGGTCAGCGAGCATGGTCCGTCATCATGGAAGCCTAGGTGCCAAATACAAGCCGCCTGCAGAAGAAAACAATGGAACCAGCGATGAGTGGACGAAACGGACCGTTGGGTGGCGCAAATGTCTGCTGCTTCGGGGCTGCGACCATAGGCAAAATTGCCGATTCCTGTCAGTCCGTGCTCACCGCTTGACAGCAGTTTTAATTAATCTTTCGTCGAACGAACCATGGCCAACAAAGCTGACAAATGGGCGCAGAACGCCGCCGGAAAGTTTTACGTCGATCAGCAGTGCATTGACTGCGATCTCTGCCGTGAAACGGCGCCGGGGTTCTTCACACGACATGACGAGGGTGGTTACTCCTTCGTCCACAAGCAGCCGACCACGGACGAGGAGATCGCCCAGTGCATGGAGGCGCTCGAGGGCTGCCCGGTCGAGGCCATTGGCAACGACGGCGACGAATAAGTCCGCGTTCCGTTCCTCTTTGAAACCCGGCCAATTCGGCCGGGTTTTTTGCTTTCACCGTCGTCAGCCCGTGGTCGCGACTGGTTAAGCGAATGACACACGTGAGCTAACTTGAGCTTGTTTTCCCCGGCGGCACTGGTAGCGGTTCGCCATGCTCGCCCGCCTGTTTGCCGTTGGAGCCATCGTCACCGCGCCCCTGTGCGCCCAGACCGCGCCGGTCAGCCTGCCCGAGGTCACCGTCTATTCGCCGCGCGTGGCCAACCAGTCCCCGACGGGATCGTTCGCCATGCCGGTGTCGGCCCTGCGGTTCGAGCCGCAGGTCGACGTCCAGGCGCGAAACCTTACCGAGGCGCAGGCGGACCTCACGATTCGCGGCGGCATCTTCGAAAACACCGGGCTCGGCCTCGGCGCGTTCTCCCTGGGTGACCCGCAGACCGGGCATTACCTCGCCGAGATTCCGGTGGCGCCCGCGATGCTCACGGCTCCCGAGGTTGTCACCGGGGCGGCCCATGCCGAACGGGCGTTCAACTCGACGGTCGGCGCCATCCTGTATGGCTGGCGCCCGGTCCGAACGACCGGATCCCTGGCGATCGCGGCTGGTGACCATGGCATGAACCGGCAGGAGCTTTATCAGGGTTACGCCGGCGACGTGACTGCCGGTGGGCGGCTTCTGGGGGCCGATGTGGCATGGGCGCGTTCCGAGGCTGACGGCTCGGTGCCTTTCGGCGACAGTCACTTCAACCGGGTCAATGGCCGCATCCAGCTGAGCGACGCGCACTCCCAGACGGACTTGTTCGCGGGCTACCAGGCCAAGTTCTTCGGCTGGCCGAACCTCTACACGCCATTCAATTCGAACGAGTCGGAGAACCTCGAGACGGTCCTGCTGGCGGCCAATCACCGGATTGATCTCGGCGGCGGGGACTTCCTCGAGGCGGGCGTGTACCATCGCCGCAACAAGGATGACTATGCCTTCAACCGCTTTGCGCCCCTCGGAACGGTGCATCCTTTCCAGCACACGACCTGGGTGAGCGGGGCGGCGGTGGGCGGCCGCCGTGACGTCGATGGCCTCGTGTTCAATTTCCACGGCGAGGTTCTCTCGGATGAGCTGCATTCCACTTCGCTCACGGCGGGCCGGTTTCACACCCGGACCCTGGGGAAACTGGCCGTGGTGCCGGAAAAATCGTGGTTGCTGGGTGACGGTGCTAGGCTCGTGGCAAAGGCCGGCGTGACCTACGACCACTCGAATCACGACGGCGACGCCTGGTCGCCGGTCGTGGAGATTGCCCGCGAGCAGCCGTCCGCTGCCGTGTCGCGGCTCTACGTGAGCTTTGCCACCACCACCCAGCTGCCGAGCTACACGGCACTCAACTCCAGCGCGACGGCGGGCCTGTTCCGCGGCAACCCCAATCTCGGCCGCGAAACGAGCCGGAATCTTGAGGTGGGCGCGAGCGGACTGGTGGGCGGCTGGGCCACGCAGGCGGCGGTGTTCTACCGGCGCGACGACGCCCTGGTGGACTGGACGTTTCGCCAGGGGGTCACGGCCCGCACGGCAAACGCGGTCGATGTTCAGACCGCCGGCGCCGAGCTGATCGCGCGGCGCAGCTGGAGCCGGTGCGACGTGGTCCTGGGATATACCGTGCTGTCGAAGTCACCGGACTACCGGGGGGCGACGGTCGACGCCAGTTTCTACGCCCTGAACTACGCGCGCCAGCGACTGACGGCTGCGGTGGTGGTCCGGCTTTCGCGTGAGGTGACCCTGCGCTTCGACAACGCTGCCCGGGTCCAAGCGGGCAATCTCCTGCGGGTGACCGGGGGCAACGACGCGGTGATCAGCTCACTCGGCCTGAGCTATCGTCCGGCGGCGTGGCCGGGCGCCGAGTTTTCCGTGCAGGCGGACAATCTCTGGAACTCGGCGTTTCAGGAGGTTCCGGCGGTCCCGGCGGCCAAGCGCCAGCTTTCGGTGGGGGCGGGATACTCGTGGTGACGCTTGCGCCGGCGCGGGGATGACGTTCTGGTGGGCGTCCCCGCATGTCCGACCATCCTTTTCTCGCCCCTGATTTTTTCATCCGCTGGACCCGGCTGACGCCGGAACATGTTCGCCCTGACCTCGGGCGCGCGCTGCAGCGCGCCGAGGCCGCGATCGCCGAAATTGCGGCGCGCGACCTGGGTGGCCTGACTTATGAGAATACGTTCCTCGCGCTGGAACGGGCGACCGAGGAGCTGAACGCCGCGTGGAGCAAGGTCACCCACCTCCAGTCGGTCGCGGACTCTCCCGCGCTCCGGGAGGCGCACAACGCAATGCTGCCGCAGGTGACGGCGTTCTATGCCAAGATCCCGCTCAACGCGGAGCTTTGGCGCCGGCTGCGGGCGGTGGCCGAATCCGAGGCTGGTCGCGCGCGGACGGGCATCCACCGCCGCTACATTGACGAGACGGTCGCGGAATTTCGCCTGGCCGGCGCGGATCTCCCTGCCGAGCAGCGGGCGCGCATCGAGGCACTGCAGAGCGAGCTCGCCCAGGTCACCCAGAAGTATTCGGAAAACGTGCTCGATGCCACCAACGCCTGGCAGCTGGTCGTGACCGACGAGGCGCAGCTGGCGGGCCTGCCTCCACATGCTCGCGCCGCCGCCCGCCAGGGCGCGGAAGCCAAGGGTGTGGCCGGCTGGCGATTCACGCTGCACATGCCGTCGCAGGAGCCGTTCATGACCTATCTCGAGAACGATGACCTCCGTCGCCAGATGTGGATGGCGGCGGTCGGGGTGGGGGCGCAGGCTCCCCACGACAACGCGCCGCTGATCGGCCGCATCCTCTCGCTTCGCGCCGAAAAGGCGAAGCTGCTGGGCAAGGGGCATTTTGCGGACCTCGTGACCGAGCGCCGGATGGCGAAGAGCGGCGCGAAGGCGCTGGCGTTCATCGAGGACCTGCAGCGCCGGGCGGCTGAGGCGTTCGTGCGCGAGACCCGCGAACTCGAGGCTTTCAAGGCCGAGCAGACCGGGCGGCCGGCGGGACGTCTCGCGCCGTGGGAGGTCGCCTTCTGGGCCGAGAAACTCCGGCTGGCGCGGCACGCGTTCGACGAGGAGGTCCTGCGGCCGTATTTCCCCATGGACCGGGTGATCGCCGGCCTGTTCGAGCTGGCCTCGCGGGTGTTCGGCCTGCGGATCGTCGAGCGCCCGGCCGGGGCGGTGGAAACCTGGCATCCGGAGGTGAAGTTCTACGACATGCACGACGCCCGCGGGCGTCACGTCGGCTCGTTCTATGCCGACTGGCATCCGCGGGAATCGAAGCGCGGCGGGGCCTGGATGAACTACCTCCTCACCGGCGGGCCGCAGCCGGACGGCGCGCGCGCCCCGCACCTCGGCCTGATCTGCGGCAACCTCACGCCGCCGGCGGCGGGTCGGCCGGCGCTGCTGACGCACCGCGAGGTGGAAACCATTTTCCACGAGTTCGGTCACCTGCTGCACCACTTGCTCGGCGAGGTGGAGATCAAGTCGCTCAACGGCGTGAACGTCGCCTGGGATTTCGTCGAGCTGCCTTCGCAGATCATGGAGAACTGGTGCTGGGAGCGGGAGAGCCTCGACCTGTTCGCGCGTCATCATGAAACCGGTGCGGCCATTCCCGACGACATCTTCGGGAGGATGGTTGGGGCGAAAAACTTCCGGTCGGCCTCGGCGACCATGCGCCAGGTGGCCTTTGCGAAGATGGACCTGGCGCTGCACATCCAGGCGGCGGAACTCGCGGGCGCCGCCGACCTCGAGGCGCGGGCGCGGCGACTCGTCGCGGACTGTCTGATGCCGACGGAGCCTCCGGCGCCGACCATCGTGAAGCGCTTTTCCCACCTGTTCTCGGATCCGGTCGGGTATGCGGCGGGGTATTATTCCTACAAGTGGGCCGAAGTTTTGGATGCCGATGCCTTCACGCGTTTTCGGAGGGAGGGGCTCTTCAGCGCCAAGGTGGGCAGCGAGTTCGTCCGGTGCATCCTCAGCCGCGGCAACTCGGCCGATCCGATGGAGCTCTACCGCGAGTTCATGGGCCGCGAGCCCGATCTTTCAGCCCTGCTCGTGCGCGCAGGATTGACGGCGGCGTGACGGGCCGAAAGAAATCCTCCCTCCATTCCCATCTCCTCCCCATTATGATCATCGCCGACATTGCCAAGATTCCCGGCCGCACGTTCCCCGCCCGCCGCATGGGCCGCGGGTTGGTGGGGCAGGGCGGCCAGCCGATTCCCGCCAAGGGCTTCACCATGGGCTATGTGGTCCTCGAGCCCAACGGCGGCCAGGTGCCGTGGCACAACCAGGAGCAGGAGGAAATCTACATGGTTCTCCAGGGCCGGGGCGAAATCTGCGTCGGCGCCGAGCGCTCTGAGATCACCGCTGGCCAGTGCGTCTACATGCCGCCGACGGTCTTTCACCAGCTGACCAACATCGGCGACACGCCGCTGCACTTCATGTATGTTTACTGCCCCGGTGGCGACGTCGCCCATTGGCGCCAGGAGCTCGACGGCACGCTGCCCCCGGCCGGGGTCGGAGCGATTCCCCCGCTTCCGGCCGGCGCCCAGCCCCAGCACACCAAGAAGTGATATTGCCTGCCCCTTCCCCTTGTTTCCTTCTCCTTCCACCCAATGACCACGCATAAAGTCGGCATCATCATGAACGGCGTCACGGGACGCATGGGCACGAACCAGCATCTGCTGCGCTCGATCAAGGCCATCATCGACCAGGGAGGCATCAAGATCGGTGACTCCGAGGTGATCCTGCCCGATCCGATTCTCGTGGGCCGGAGTGAGTCGAAGCTTGCGGCGCTCGCGGCCCGCGCCGGCGTGAAGCGCTACACGACCAATCTCGATGCGGCGCTCGCCGATCCCGCGAACCAGGTCTATTTCGATGCGACCCTCACCGGCCAGCGTCCCGTTGGCGTCCGCAAGGCCATTGCCGCGAAGAAACACATCTACTGCGAGAAACCCACGGCCACCACCTCCGCCGAGGCCCTGGCGCTGGCGCGCGAGGTCACGGCCGCGGGGCTGAAGAACGGTGTCGTGCAGGACAAGCTTTGGCTGCCAGGGCTGCTCAAGCTGAAGTACCTCATCGACACCGGCTTCTTCGGCAAGATCCTCTCGGTCCGCGGCGAATTCGGCTACTGGGTCTTCACCGGCGAGCATGAGAAACTCCAGCGCCCGTCGTGGAATTACCGCAAGGAGGAGGACGGCGGCATCATCGTGGACATGCTCTGCCACTGGCAGTACGTGATCCAGAATCTCTTTGGCGAGGTGAAGTCGCTCTCGTGCCTCGGCGCCACGCATCTCCCGCAGCGCTGGGACGAATCGGGCAAGCCGTACAAGTGCACGGCGGATGACGCGGCCTATGCGACCTTCGAGCTGCAGAACGGTGTGATCTGCCATTTCAACTCATCGTGGTGCGTGCGCGTGCGCCGCGACGACCTCCTGACCCTGCAGGTGGACGGCACCGAGGGTTCGGCCGTGGCCGGCCTGCGCAACTGCGTGGTCCAGCACGGCTCGATGACGCCCCGGGCGGTGTGGAATCCCGACATCGACAGCCCGATCAAGTTCTTCGACGGCTGGGTTACCCAGCCCACGAACGACACCTACGACAACGCGTTCAAGGTGCAGTGGGAACTGTTTCTCAAGCACGTGGTCAAGGGAGACCCGTTCCCCTGGAACCTCCTGCAGGGCGCAAAGGGCGTGCAGCTTGCCGAGCTCGGCCTGAAGTCCTGGGCGGAACGCCGTTGGGTCGACGTGCCAAAGCTCGGCTGATCCGGCGGCGCGGTGGAAATCCGCGCGCTCTTTACAAACGCGCGATTTGCACTGCCAAATCGCGCGTTTTGTTTAACGTAGGTCTCATCCGGCCGAGGCCGGACTCAACTTCCCCCTCCAACGTCACTCTTCCCCCTCCCCCCGCCATGATCACTCCGCTCGCCTTCGCCTTCCTCCCGCCCGGCGCCTTCATGGTGCTGTTCGTGCTGGTCTTCATCCTGGCGATCTACGCGCAGTTCCGCGTGTCGTCCGCCTACCGCAAGAACGCCGAGATTCCCTCGCGCGGCCAGATCACCGGTCGCGAGGCGGCCCAGGCCGTCATGTCCAACGCGGGCATCACTGACGTCGAGATCGTCGAGACCGAAGGTCACCTCACCGACCATTACGACCCGATGCACAAGCGCCTGGTGCTTTCCGCCGAGAACTACCACGGCACCAGTCTCGCCGCCCTCGGCGTGGCGGCCCACGAGGCCGGTCACGCGATCCAGCACAAGGAGGGCTACGCCATGCTCAACTTCCGCATGCTTCTGGTTCCTGCCACCCAGATTGTGTCGGGCGTCCTGCCGTTCATCATCCTTGCCTCGTGGTTCCTGGTTCGCGGATTCACCGGCGTCATCCTCGACGTGGCGATCATCTGCTACGCCGTGCTGTCGCTGTTCCAGCTCGTCACCCTCCCGGTGGAGTTTGACGCCAGCCGCCGGGCGAAGGTCCAGCTGGTGAATCTCGGCATCCTCGACCGCGACGAGATGCCGGGGGTGAACGAGACGCTGAACGCCGCCGCGCTGACCTACGTCGCGGCCTTCGTGAGCGCGCTGCTCAACCTCTTGTATCTGCTCTCCCGCCGGGACTGACCGCGGGCATCCGTTCCGGGCCGGCACGCCACTGCCGGCCTTTTTTGTCGATGGAGGTTTCGGTGGCGGCGGGGACCGGCCAGGTCATCCCGGCGCGAATCGCCCGCCTTCGGTCCGGCTACCGGAATTCCGGTAGCTGAGAAGGTGGCAAAGGCGGCGCTGGTGCCTTGGGGTGGGCGCAAGTCGAACCCGTCAGCTGACCTCCCACTCCGCCATGAAAGTCCTGCACTTGGAGGATGACCCCCAAGACGCTGAAATCATTCAGCAGTGTCTGCGCGAGGCGTGGCCGGATTGCGAGGTTCGGACCGTGGCGGATGAAGCGGGGTTTGAAGCGGGACTGGCCGGGCGGCCGGATGTGGTGCTCTCGGACTTCACGATGCCCGCTTTCAGCGGCGTCGATGCACTGGCCCGGCTGCAGGTGGTCGCGCCGGAGATCCCGTTCATCTTCGTCTCGGGCACGATCGGCGAGGAGCGCGCGGTGGAGGCGCTTCAAGCTGGGGCGTGGGATTACGTGATCAAGGACCGCATGAAGCGCCTGGTATTCGCGGTCGGCCGCGCGGTGGTGGAGGCAAAGCGCCGTCGGGACCAGGCCGTTGAGGAGGAACGCCGCCAGCGAGGCCAGCGGCTGGAGCATATTGGGATGCTGGCGGCGGGCATCGCCCACGATTTCAACAATATCCTCACGCCGATGGTGATGGGGCTGTCGATTCTCCGCCACCGGCACAAGGACCCGGCCGACGAGCGGATCTTTGCCACCATGGAGTCGTCGGTCCGCCGCGGGACGGGCCTCGTGGAGCAGATCATGGGCTTTGCCAAAGGCATGACCGGCACCCTGACCGCGGTGGAGGTGGCGCCCCTGGTGCGCGAGGTTGTCGCCCAGGTCGAAGCCGGCCTGGAAAACTCCGTCCGGATTGAGGTCCAAATTGCGGGCGACGTTGGCGCCGTCCGCGCCAATCCCACCCAGCTGTACCAGGTGCTGCTCAACCTGTGCATCAATGCGCGCGATGCGATGCCCGGTGGGGGCGTGCTGAGCGTCACGGCCCGGCGGGAGAGGGTCGAGGCGGGCGAGGGCACGGTCATCGCCACGGGCGACTATGTGCGCTTTGCAGTCCGGGACACTGGCAGCGGGATGGTGCCGGAGGTGGTCGCGCGGATCTGGGAGCCGTTCTTTTCCACCAAGCAGGCGGGGAGGGGCACCGGGCTCGGCCTCTCGACCGTGCGCGGGATCGTGCAGAATCACCGCGGGGTCGTGACCGTGGAGTCGGAGCCTGGGAAGGGCACGGTCTTCCAGGTGTGGTGGCCGGCGGCCAGGTCCGAAGGGTCGACATGACGCCCGGGGAATCGGGAGTGCCGGACGGGGAACTCGGCCGGTTTTTCGCCGTGGCGCTCGACCTGATGGTGATTGCGAGTGCGGATGGCACCTTCAAATGCGTGAGTCCGGCGGTGACGTCGATCCTGGGCTGGACTTCGGCGGAATTCCTGGCGCGGCCTTATCTGGAGTGGGTGCATCCCGATGACCGCGAGCGCACGGTGCGCGAGGTCGAGCGGCAGGTGCGCGACGGCCAGAGCGTGCTGCGGTTTGAAAACCGTTACCGGCACCGGGACGGCTCGTGGCGGATCCTTTCATGGCGGTCGGTGCCGCAACCCGGAGGACTCATGTATGCGATGGCGCGGGACGTCACGGAGCGGCGGCAGCGCGAGGACCAGGTGGCGCTCCTGAACGAGCAGTTGAAAGCCCAGGCCGCGCAACTGGAGGCCGCCAACGCGGCGCTCGCGCGCGGTCGTGACGACCTGAAACGCCTGTTTGAATCGTTGCCGGGGCTCTACCTCGTCCTGCGCCCCGACCTGACCATCGTCACGGCGAGCGAGGCCTATCTGCAGGCCACGATGACCCGCCGGGACGAGATCGTGGGCCGGTTTCTGTTCGACGTGTTTCCCGACAACCCCGCGGACCCGCGGGCCGACGGCGTCTCGAAACTGCGGAGCTCGCTCGAACGGGTGCTGGCGACCGGCCAGGCCGATACCATGGCCATCCAGCATTACGACGTGCGGCGGCCGGATGGCGCCTTTGAGGAGCGGCACTGGAGCCCGGTGAACGCCCCGCTGCTGGGGGAGGACGGTCGGCTGCAGTTCATCATTCACCGGGTGGAAGACGTGACCGAGTTCGTGCGCCAGCGCGCGGCGTCCGAGTCGGGCGAGTGGCAGCGCCGGGTCGATCTGCTGGCGGCGGAGGTGCTCCAGAGCAGCCAGCAGGTGCAGGCGGCCAAGCGGCGCCTGGAGGCGGCGAACCAGGAGCTGGAGGAATTCTCCCATTCGGTGTCGCACGACCTGCGGGCGCCCCTCCGGCATGTGCAGGGATACGTGCAGCTGCTGAGCCGCGACCTTGGCTCCGGGATTTCCCCGGCGTCGCAGCGCTACCTCGACGTGATCGCGGGTTCGGCCCAGCGCATGGGGGTGCTGATCGACGACCTGCTGGCCTTCTCGCGCATGGGCCGGACGGAACTGCGGGAGGCGGAGGTGGATCTGGCCGCCGTCGTGGCCGGAGAGCGCCGGGTGCTCGAGGAGGCGGCGGCCGGCCGGCCGATCGAATGGCGGATCGCCCCCCTCCCGCGGGTGCGCGGCGACGCCGCGATGCTCCGCGTGGTGTTCGCCAACCTGCTGGGCAATGCGGTCAAGTATACCCGCGGCCGCGAACCGGCCGTGATCGAGGTGCGGGAGATGGGATCCGAGGACGGGAGGGTGGTCGTTGGCGTCCGCGACAATGGCGCCGGATTCAACATGAAATACGCGGGAAAGCTTTTTGGCGTGTTCCAGCGGCTGCACGGGTCGGACGAGTTTGAAGGAACCGGCATCGGGCTGGCCACCGTGCGGCGGGTGGTGGTGCGCCACGGCGGCCGCGTGTGGGCCGAAGGCGCCGAAGGACAGGGAGCCACCGTGTTCCTGACTCTCGCGCCCGTGAGCCCTTGAAAACTTCTCATGCAATCCAAACGAATTCTCCTGGTGGATGATGATCCGCGCGATCGTGAGCTCGCGCTCGATGCCTTGCGCCAATTCAACGTGGCCAACGAGATTGTGCCCCTGCGGGATGGCGCCGAGGCCCTGGACTACCTGTACCGCCGGGGCGAATTCGTCGGACGCACGGACGAGGACCCTGCGGTGATCCTGCTGGACCTCAAGATGCCGCGGGTCGACGGATTTGAGGTGCTGCAGCAGATCAAGGCGGACCCGGCAAAACGGACGATTCCAGTCGTGGTCATGACATCGTCACGGGAAGAGCAGGATCTGGTGCGCAGTTACGCGGCCGGCGTTAACGCCTACGTGGTCAAGCCGCTGGACTTCCTTGCCCTCGTTGCCGCCGTGCGCGCACTGGGAGCCTTTTGGCTGATGCTCAACGAGCCGCCGCCTGGTCGCGCGGCGCATGGGGCGTGACCGATTTCCGCTTGGCCGCGGCGCGATATACTAGGAGCACGGCTCGGTTGGCCGGCGAGCCCTGCTGATGCAGGTTTGACCTCAACGCGTGGTTCGGCACCGTGGTGCCGTTCCGGAGGAGTGGCTGAGTGGTTTAAGGCACCTGACTTGAAATCAGACGTGGGCGTCAGCTCACCGGGGGTTCGAATCCCTCCTCCTCCGCCATCATACGCTCCGATGGAGCTTCGGATGGCACGGCCATCTGGGCCTTTCGATTTCTTCAGCGTGGGGGGGTCGCCAATTGCTTCCTGCCTCGGGGAGCGAGATTTCCCTCAGCTCGCGATCACGTAGGGCGCTACGACGACTCAGGCGCGTTGCGACCAAGTATTTTGGGCGCATTCGAAGCATGAATGTGAAGCATAACTAACATGTTGTAACGCAGGCAAATAACAATAACTTCCTACCGGAATTTCGGTAGTCGCGGCCATGGAAATTGATGGGGCATCAGCCATCACAGCCGCATGAATTTCGCCTCGGTCCGTCTGCTCGCTGATCTTCTGCCTTGGTCGTTTGCAGCGTTTGGTCTCGTGGCGTTGGGCCTTTGGATGGGACGGCGGCTTGGATCCGCTGCCGATGCGGGCAGTTCGGAAAGGGAATCCATGGATGCCGACGAAGCGCGAGCTTTGATGTGTCTCATCGGAGAACTCGGGGTGGGAGTGTTCTCGGTTGATCGCCAGAACGGCAATATTCTGGCTGACGAGGTTGCGTGGGAGATGATGGGCGGCTGCGTGCTCGAGGGGGTGCCTCGACAGCTGGCCGCGCGGGAATTGTGGCGGCGACTGCCGCGGGTGGACCGGTCGGTTTGGATGACGGCTTGGCGCGAGGGGCTGGACTCGGGACTCATTCGTCACGATGGCAGGGTGACGGGGCTCGACGGACGCGAGCGCCATCTCGCCATTCACGCCGAGGTTCGGTCAACCGGATCCCGCAAGATCATCGGTGCCTGCCGCGACCTGACCCATCTGGTGGAAATCGAGCGGGAACTGGCGGGTTGCCAGCACCAGGTCCTGCGGGTGGCGCGCGTGACGCACCTTGGCGAGATGGCGGCGGCGATTGGGCACGAGTTGCGGCAACCGCTCGCGAAAATCCGTTTTGGCGCCGACACGGCGAAATCATACCTGTGCACGCTGCCGCTCGTGCGCTCCAAGGTCGCGGATCTGCTCGCGGATGTTTCCACCGCCTGTACCCAGGCCGAGGCGATCATCCACCGCGTCCATGCCCGGACCAGGCGCGAGCCGGTGCCGTTCGTGCGGCTCGACCTCAATGCTGTCGTGACCTCGGCCCTGCGCGATCTGCGGCACCATCCGGTGATGGCGGCGACGACGGTCGTGCCCGATCTGGCGGAGAACCTTCCGGCCACCCGCGGAGATGCCGTGGATCTGCGGCAATTGTTTGCGAATTTGGTGCTCAATGCGGCCGAGGCGATGGCGGCACTGCCCGTGGAGCAGCGCGTGGTCTGCGTTTCAACGCTGCGTTCCGCACCCGACGAAATCCGGGTCGTGGTGATGGATCATGGTCCGGGAATCTCGCCCGAGGCGTACGCCCGGCTGTTCCTGCCGTTCAGCACCACCAAAGCCACGGGCATAGGGATCGGGCTTTCCCTGTGCCGCAACATCGTCACCGACCATGGCGGCACCATCGCTGGTTTCAACCGGCACGACGCCCCGGGAGCGGTCTTCGCGGTGACCTTGCCGGTGGAATTTCATGACCCCGACCAAACACCCCCCGTCCGTCAGCCTGCTGCCGATTGTCTTCGTGGTGGATGACGATCCCGGCCTGCTGAATCTCGCCCACCAAGCCCTGCGCACCGCCCAGTTTGCCGTCCAGACATTCACTTCGGGCCAGGCCCTCCTGGAACGCTCCGACTGGAGCCGCCCCGGCTGCGTCGTGCTGGATTTCGGATTGCCGGGACGTGACGGACTGGGCGTGCAACGCGAGCTCATCGCCCGCGGCTGCCACTTGCCGGTCATAATCATGACCGGGCAGGGGACGGTGCCGATGTCGGTCCTGGCAATGAAGCAGGGTGCGTTCGACGTGCTGACGAAGCCATTCAGACCGGGGCAGCTGGTCGCGGCGGTGCGGTCGGCGCTCGAGCAGGATGCGCCGCGACGCGAGGCCGCACGGCGGGTCGCCGCGCTCACGCGTCGCGAGCGGGCGATGGTCGATCAGGTTGCCGGCGGTCACCTGAACAAGCAGATTGCCTCGAATCTCGGCGTGAAGGAATGCACGGTGAAACTGCACCGGCGAAATCTTATGCGCAAGTTGTCAGCCGAGTCGCTGCCCGCGCTGCTTCGGCTGGCAATCCGGTCCGGCTTGGTGGCCGTCGATTCGCTGGGTGGCACCGCCCAGAAATCCCCGCCAATTCATTCGCGCGCCTCGTGATCGATCTTTCCCTTGGTCCGCAGGATCCCGCTGGCCGAGGCTGGCACGTGTCCGAGGTGCAGGGCCTCGATGGGACGTT
>JAFEGX010000142.1 GCA_018239675.1 Verrucomicrobiota bacterium | reverse complement strand
GGGGGGGAGGGGGGGGGGGGGGGGGGGGGGGGGGGCGGGGGGGGGGGGGGGGGGGACAGTCCTGTGGAGCAAAGGGAACTGACGAAATTTTAGCAAGAGCGTCTTTTACCAGATTTCCTGAATGTTCAGGCTATCAGCTGCTTGGATTGCGCCATCGTGATCAGGGTTGGTGCGATGCTGACGCCGATGCGCCCGATCGCCTGGGGGTTCTCGATGCGCCAGACCAAGTGGTCCACCACCTTGCGTACCAGCGTCGGCAGGTTGATGTCCAACACGGCCGGATGGTGGTCAAGATTATGGTAGATTACCGGGTTGTAGTTGCCGACCACGGCCTCGAAATCCCGTTCCGACTTCAGCCCCGCCATGCGCAAGGACCGGAAAAGCGAGCCGCAGAAGTGGTCGACCGGCATGTAAAGGCCCGTCGGCCGGGGCGCCGCCTGCATCATCCGGCGGACCAGCGTGTCGATCTCCTCGTGCAACGGGGCAATTTCGAGGAAGCTGGTCCCGGGACGCGACTTGCCGAGGATGGTGTGGACCGTGAGCCCGTGCTCCCGGGCCCGCTCGCAGAAAGCCTTCACGCGCCAAGCCACCGCACTGTACGCCGGATCGGTCGAAACCACGGCGAGGGTCTTGTGTCCCCGGCCATGCAGGAAGTCGGCGGCCAGCCGGCCATTCAGGTCGTTGTCGGGTTCGACATAGTCGCCCGGGAAGTTCGCGGTGCGCCGGGTCATGAACCAGACATGGGGAAGAGTCCCCAGTTTTTGCATGCAGGAGGCCGAGGGCTCCATGCCTTGGATGATGACGCCATCCACCTGTCGGTCCGCCAGGGCGCGTGGCAGGTCATCGGGCGTGTCAGAGAAGAGCACGCTCAGCTCAACCCGCTGGCGCTCGGTGGAGGGCTGAATTTGCAGCAATTGATCCTGAAACCAGTTGTGGCTCGTGTTCTTCTTCGCGCCGACAAACCACACCGCGATTTTCTTCGGGGCGGCGAGCCGCGACTTTGGCCCGCGCCGCCGGTGCAACGGCGTCGGGACGTAGTTCACCGCGTTCATGACCGCCTGAACCCGGGCCAGCCGGTCAGGCGCTACGAGGTGAGGCTGGTTGATGACACGAGAGACCGTGGCCGGGGAGACCTTGGCCCGTTGGGCAATTTCCGCGATGAGCATGGCTTGGGGTTCGCCGTGAAATATTCAGAGAACAATTCTGAAAACTACGGACCCCAGTCAAGCAGTTTTGAACCAGCCGGCGGGGTTGCGTCTGGGTTCTGGCCTGGGACGACCTGATTATTTCTTCGCCCGTTTGAGCGCGCGGCGCCAGGCGCCGGCGTACTCCTGGCGGGCGCGGATGGCGTCGGGCCAGGGGTGCGGGTTGGTGCTCACGTGGTAGCCGTGGCTCATGCCGAGTTCGGGGCAAGTCCAGAGCTCGCCGCGCGGCTTTGGACCCTGCAGCCAGAGTGTGAAAAGATCCTCCACGAAGGCCAGGTAGTCCTTGAACTCCGGGGTGAGCTGGCCGCGGCCGTTCGTCACCGGGATCTGGCAGTGCTGGCTGTTGAAGGGCCGCAGGTGGAACAGCGAGGAATGCTGGATCAGCTTCGGCCAGGCCAGCAGCCGGGCGGAGTAGTGCTGCGGCAGGATGTGCTTCGAGACCGCGAAGTGGGAATGGTCCCAGGTGACCGGCATCAGGCGGCCGGTCGCCCGCTGGAAGAGGCGGGCGATCTCCTCGAATTTCTCCGGCGTTTCCGTCGCCGTGTCGCGGTGCGTCTCGACGTGCACGCCCACGCCGAGCTCGTCCGACATCTCGATCAGGCGCACCGCGAGCTTCGCCGCCACCGCCGGCGGCGTGTCGTGGTCGAGGAGCTGCACGTTCATGTAGTGCACCCCCAGGTCGCGCTGGGCGATGATCTGCTTCCGCGCGGAACTGACTTTCGAGCCGTCAAATCCGCCCATCATCACTAGGCCCAGCCGTTGCGCGATCGCCTGGATCTCGGGGTTCACCACGGCGGCGATGCCGTCAAAGCCCGCGGCCTTCATCTCCGTCATTTTCCGCTCGAGCGACCACTCCTTTCCGGGGCTGGGATACTGCATCATTGACCACGGGGTGGCGCACTGGATCAGGCGGGGACCGGTTGATTTCTTCGGGGTATTCATGGGTTGAAATTTCATAGAAAAAGCAGGTTGAAATACTGAACGAAGCGGACTCATGTTGAATCTTCGCCTTCGCTAGACAACCCCTATTATGATTCTGCACCCGGCAAACAGGCGTCGCATCATGAGTTTGGTCATGGTGGCCGTCGCCAGCCTCCCCGGCCTGCGGGCGGCGACGGATGCCGAGATTCTCCGGGGATATCAGGACCGTCAGCAGGAGGTTCTGGCCGCCTCGGTGGCGGCGATCGACCCGGCCGACCCAGCCAAGGGCAGCCACTTTGACGTCGCCGCCTGCCTCCAGCGGGATGTAAAGCGCGAGGCCGCCCTGGCGCGGTTCATGCGCCTCACCTCGGGCAAGCAGGACGGGAACATGTTCTGGATGTTCCCGATGGTGACAGTGATGATGAATGGCGGGAAGACCCTCGATGCCGCGGCCCGGGCCCGGATCGCCGAGTTGTGGCGGACCTATTGGCCGAGCCGCGGCGACACCGAGAACCATTGGGCCATGTACTATTCGTCCCTTTACTTGGCCGCCCAGTATGCCCCCGGCGCCGGGCCGGAGCAGTGGTTCAACGGTCGCTCCTCGGCCGAGAACCTCGCGGAGGCGCGCGGGTACCTGGAGCACTGGATGGATGTCACGGTCACCCACGGGCAGGGGGAGTACGACTCGCCGAACTACATCGAGGAGTACGTCATCGCCCTTTCGCTGCTGGCCGGCTGGGCCGAGGATGTCCCGCTCCGCCTGCGGGCCCACCAGTTGCTCGACTACATTATATATGATTACGCGGTCGAGTCGCTGGACGGGTACTATGGCGGCGCCCACAGCCGCATTTATCCGCGACAGATCGTGTCCCCCGGCCAGACGCCGTCCCAGGCCCTGGCCTGGTTGCTGTTTGGATTCGGCGAACGGGTGCAGAGCGGCACCGTCCAGCTGCTCGCCCTCAGCGGCTACACGCCGCCGCCGATCCTGGAGCGCATCGCGCGCGACCGCTCGCACCCGTACGTTGAGCGCGAGCTCAAGCGCACCCGGTGGCGGATGCGCCATGCGGGGCCCGATTCCTTTGTGGTCGGCGACAAGCGCACCGTTCCGGTCTACAAGTACACCTACGTCGACCCTGACTTTGTCCTCGGCTCCTCTCAGGGCGGCCTGCTCCAGCCGATCCAGCAGCAGACCTGGAGCCTGATCTGGAAGACCGACCTGCCGGCCAAGCGCGCGGCAAACACCTTCTTCGGCACGCAGCCCTACTCCTCGCCGCTGGAGGGCACGATGTTCTTCAACAGCGACTGGGACACGGTCACGGACCTCATCGCCCGCTCCAAGGCCGACTACGACACGCCGGACAAGCTGCCCGGCGGCTCGCGCTACGAGCAGATCAGCCAGCAGGGCGCCGCGCTCGTCGCGCTCTACGATATTCCCGCGGGCTCCCGGTTTCCGCTCGTGACGGTGTTCTTCTCCCGCGATCTCAAGCAGGTCGAGGAGGACGCCTCGGGCTGGATCTTCGCCCAGGGCGGCCCCGCCTACATCGCGTACCGGCCGTTCGCCGCCGGCGAGTGGAAGCCCAACGACTGGACCGGCCTGCTCCGCGGCGGAGCGGGCGGATTCATCAGCACCGGCTTCTCCGACTGGGGCACCGGTCACCGGTGCTACGTCAGCTCCGCGCTCCGCAACGGCTATGTCGTGCAGGTCGCGCCGCGCCGCGATTTCGCCTCGTACGACGCGTTCAAGGCCGCGGTGCGCGCCCTGCCGCTGCGGTTCTCCGTGGCGGCGGTGCCGGAGGCGACCTTCACCACGCTCGACGGCCACGTGGTGCGCGCGCGTTACGGCGAGACTCCCGCGGTCAACGGCCAGGCGGTGGATTACCCGCACTGGCCGCTCTTCGACAGCCCGTTCGGCCAGTCGGCCCGCGGCAGCCGCCAGCTCGAGATCCGGCACGGCGCGGACCGCCTCCTCCTCGACTTCAACCACAATGCCCGGACCGAGTCCGCGGTCTCCACCCAGCCATGATCCGCCGCGCGCTGCTGCTCCTTGCCCTGCTGGGTTCCGCCTCGGTCGCCGTCGCCGCCACGCCGGCCAGCCGCCTGTATGCCGCCGTCGCGATGACCAAGGCGCAGCGGAACTCGCCGACGCCGCTCGACTCCGGAATCTACGTCCGCGACGCCGCCGGCCAGTGGACGCTGTTCGGTCCGCGCATCCTCGGGGTGCTGAGCGTCGCGCGGAGTCCGTCCCACCCCGAGGTGATGCTGCTGGCAAGTGCCGACGGGGTCGTGCGCACCGCCGACGGCGGCCGCACCTGGCGCAAGACCACGGGCTGGGAGGTCGCCGACGTGCGCGCTTTCGCGTACGACGCCGGCAACCCGGACCAGGTCTACGCCGCGACGGCGTGGGGGCCGCTGCGCTCCACCGACGGGGGCGCGACGTGGACGCTCGCGCAGGCCGGACTCGACCGCCTTTTCTGCCAGACGCTGGTCGCGGACACGACGAAGCCCGGGCGCGTGCTGCTCGGCCTCGAGCACGGTCTCGCGGTTTCCACGGACGGGGCGCGCTCGTGGCAGCGCGTCGCATTCCCGGACGTCACGGTGCTCCGCCTCGTGCAGAGTGCGGCGGACCCGCGCCTGCTGTTGGCCGCCACCCAGGGCCGCGGCGCCTGGCTGTCGCGCGACGGTGGTGCGACCTGGACCGCGACCGATCCCGGATCGGCGACCGCGAATCTGTACACCGCCACGCTCGCGCCGCAGGATCCGGCCCGGATGGCCGTGGGCGGGTGGGGGGCCGGCGTGCGGGTCTCGACCGACGGCGGTGCGACCTGGACCGACCGCACCGCGGGCCTGCCCGTGCGCAATGTTTTCGTCGTGGCCTTTGACCCCGACGTGCGCGGCCGGCTCTGGGCCTCAACCTTCGAGGAGGGCACCTTCTATTCCGACGACCTCGGCGTCACGTGGCGCGATGGCGGCCTCTACGGCGCCTATGCCTACGATTTCGTTTTCCTGCCCGGCCGCTGAGCCGCCCCGCGATCGTGTCCGAAAAACCCTTCGTCAATTCCGCCTCCTGGATCTGGTCCGCCGAGGGCTCGCACTCGGCGCCGCCGCCCGAGGCGGCCTCGCCGTCGCACTACCAGGTCCGCTACTTCCGCCGCCCGTTCGAGGTGGCGGATCCCGCCGCGGCCGCGCTCACGGTGCACGTGTCGGCCGACAGCCGGTACCTGTTCTTCTGCAACGGCGTGCTGGTGGGGCGCGGACCGGCGAAGGGTGACGTCAACCACCACTTCTACGAGACCTTCGACCTCGCGCCGCACTTGCGCCGCGGCCGCAACGTCTTGGCCGCGCTCGTGCTCGACATGTCGCGCGTTGCGCACCGGCCCGCGCTGCTTGGCCCGCCGTGCTCGGTGATGACCTACACGGGCGGCTTCGTGCTCGAAGGCATGCTGCGGCAGGGCGCCGCCACCACCGACCTGCGCACCGACGCCGCGTGGAAGGTCGCCGTCGACCGGGCGCACCGGTTTCAGAACGAGAACACTACCTTCGAGGGTTACCTCGGCTACTTCGAGCACCGCGTGTCGCGGCTGATCCCCGTCGGCTGGAACACGCCCGAGTTTGACGACACCGCGTGGCCCGCGGCGCATGTGCTGTTCCGGGCGGAACTGCTCGAGAATCGGCGCGACCCCGCGAGCCCGTACGGCCTGATGCCGCGCATGGTGCCAATGCTCGAGGAGGGCGCCCCGGTCCCTTTCACCGACGCCTTCCTCACCGGCGGGGCGCCGGTCCCGGCCGGATGGCACGACCTGCTCACCCAGGGGCGGCCCCTGACGCTGGCGCCCGGCACCGCCGTCACGCTCGTGCTCGACGCCGCCGTATTGACCACGGCCTATCCGCGGCTCACGGCCGCGGGCGGCGCCGGGAGCGTCGTGCGGCTCACCTATGCGGAGGCGCTGCGCCTGCGCTGGGACACGCCGGGCGCGAAGCTCCTCGGCCGCCAGCAGTCGCTCGCGAACCTCGCCTCGCATTTTGCCGACGAGAGCCGCGGCTGGACCTTCGACCGCCGCGGCGAGGTGACCGGCTGGTCGGACATCTGGGAGCCGTCCGGGCGCGACGAGGTGTTCGAGCCGCTGCACTGGCGGGCGTTCCGCTACATCGGGCTGCAGGTCAAGGTGGGATCCGCGCCGCTCACGCTGCACGGGATCCAGCACCGGTTCACCGCCTACCCGTACCGCGTCACGGCGACTTTCCGTTCGTCGGATCCCGCGCTCGACCGGATCTGGGCGGTCGGCCTGCACACCATGCGGATGTGCTCGCACGAGACCTTCGAGGACTGCCCGCACTACGAGCAGATGCAGTACGCCGGGGACACGATGATCACGTCGAAGCTCGGCATGCTCACCACCGGCGACTACCGCCTGAGCCGCCAGGCACTGTACCACTTCGACTGGTCGCGCCTCTCCGACGGCCTCACCCAGGCCCGCTACCCGTCGCGCCTCGTGCAGGTCATCCCGGCGTGGAGCATCCACTGGATCACGAACCTCAAGGATTACTTCTACTGCACCGGCGACCGCGCCACGCTGCGCGACCTGCTCCCGGGCGTGCGGGCGGTGCTCGACTGGTACCGCCGCCACACCGACGGGGACGGCCTGCCGGCGAGGATGCCCTACTGGAACATCACCGACTGGTGCCCGTGGTGGCCGCGCGGCGTGGTGCCCGGCGCCGACACCGGGCCGACCTGCATCCATGCCGCGCAGTACATCAACGCCCTCGACGAGGCGGCGCTGCTGCTCCGGCACGTGGGCGCGACCGCGGAGGCGGAAGGTTATGCGCGGGAGGCCGACGCCGCCCGCCGCCAGGCGCATGCCCGCTTCTGGTCGGAGGCCGAGGGGCTCTATTTCGACCGCCCGGGCGGACCCGAGATCAGCCAGTACGGCAACGCCTGGGCGATCGTCGCGGGCGTGGCGGGGGAGCGGGAGCGCGCGATCATGCTGCGCCGGTTCCCGACCGATCCGCAGCTTGCGCCGGGCTCCTTCTTCTGGTGGCACACCGGCTTCGCGGCGCTCGCCCGCTGCGGCCGGGCCGACGACGTGCCGCAGCACCTCGGGCCGTGGCATGAATCGATCGGCTACGGGCTCTCCACCTTCGTCGAGGAAAACAGCTACTGGCGCTCGCTCTGCCACGCGTGGAGCGCCCATCCGGTGCTGGAGTTCCAGCAGCGGATCCTCGGGGTCACGCCGGCCGAGCCCGGCTTTGCAAAGATCCGGATCGAGCCGCACCGCTTCGGCCTCACCCATGCCGCCGGCAGCGTCTGCACGCCGCTCGGCCTGGTCGAGGTTGCCTGGCGGATCGCCGGGGACCGGTTCCACCTTGCGGCCAGTGTGCCCGCCGGCGTCGAGGCCGCCGTCACGTTCCCGGGCGGAACCCGCCGCAGCTTCACCGGCGGACGGTTTGAGGAGGCCGTGGCCCTGGCATGAGCCGCCTCCGCCTCGAGCACGAGACCGGCCGGTCCGTCCGCCTGTTCTGGGGCGGGGACCTCCTCGCGCGCTACGTCTACGTGCCCGAGGTCGACCTGAAGGAGTCGCCGAAGCCGTACTTCCATCCGCTCAACTCGCTCGACGGCGACACCCTGACAAACTTCCGCCCGAACGACCACCCGTGGCATCACGGGCTCTGCTTCACGCTCAACCAGGTTTCCGGCGCGAACTTCTGGGGCGGCCCGACCTGCCTCCGGCCCGATGGCTACAAGTGGCGCGACGACCACGGCGTGCAGCAGCATGTGGCGTGGGAGCGGCTCGAGGCGGCGGGCGCGGCGGCGACGCTCGCGCACACGCTCGAGTGGCGCCGGTTGGCGGAGACACTCCTGCGCGAGACGCGCACGCTGGGGGTCACGGTGGACGCCGCGGCGCGGACCTGGGCGCTGCACTGGCAGGCCCGGATCCGGAACGTCACGGCCGGGACGCTGGTGCTGGGCAATCCCCACTCGGGCGGCGGCCTGGCCGGCTCGCACTACACCGGGCTCGAATTCCGCGGCGCGCGCGAACTGCTGGACGACCACCTCGACCCGACGATCAAGGTGGTGGCCGAGGGCGGGCGCGAGGGGGTCCCCGCCGTGCACGGCGCGGCGGCCCGCTGGATGGAATGGCACGGGCAGCTTGATGAAACGCTGCACCGCGTTATCATTCGCTTTGAGAACCATCCCGGACCGCTGCACTGGTTCGTGCGCCGCAACTACCCGTTGGCGGCGTTGCCTGTGCAGTTCGACCAGGATCTCCCGCTGGCCCCCGGAGCGGACCTGGTGATCGACCACACCCTGACCTTCCGCTCCTTATGAACGTTGACCGCAAAACCTTTCTCCGCGGGCTGGGTGCCGGCGCCCTCGGGCTGCTCGCGACCGGGGGACGCAGCGCCATGGAGGCCGACGGCTACCAGTCGGCCGCGACCCCGACCTGGACCGGCGACGATCCCGAGGGCTTCTGGCGCCAGGTGCGGGCGCAGTTCCCGATGACCCCAGAGCGGATCTATTTCAACACCGGCGGTCTCGGGCCCGCGCCGCGGCGGGTGCTCGACATGCTGACCCTCGCGAGCCGCCAGCTGCAGGAACGCGTGGAGACCGGCCACGACTTTTTCGCGCAGGCCCGGGTGCTGGTCGCCGCCTACCTCGGCGCCCGCCCGGCGGAGATCTGCTTCACGCGCAACACCACCGAGGGCACCTGCATCGTGGCGGGCGGCCTCGAGCTGCAGGCGGCGGACGAGGTGATCTTCGAGTCTCACGCCCACCCGGGCGGCTCGTTCCCATGGCTCAACCGCCAGCGCGCCGACGGCATCGTGGTGAAGACCTTCGAGCCCGACCCGACGAGTGCCGCGGGGAACGTCGAGCGCATCGCCGCGCTCATCACGCCCCGCACGCGCGTCGTCCAGGTCTCCCACGTCACGTCGCCGACCGGCATCCTCCTGCCGGTGCCCGCGATCGCCGAGCTCGCGCACCGGCACGGGCTCTGGTTCCACGTCGACGGCGCGCAGTCCGCGGGCATGATCCCGGTGGACCTGCGCGCGCTGGGCTGCGACTCGTTCGCCACCAGCGGCCACAAGTGGATCGGCGGGCCCCATGAGACCGGCATCCTCTGGATCCGCGAGGAGCGGATTGCGGAGGTCACGCCGCGGCATGTCGGCGCCTACTCGAGCGACGACATGAACCTCAAGAATCCGGGTCCGTTCACCTACACGCCGGGCGCGCACCGCTTCGAGTACGGCACGCGCAATGCGGCCTCGGTGCTGGCGCTCGCGGAGGCCACGCGGTTTCAGACCGAGATCGGCCGCGACCGCATCGCCGCCCGCGGCCGCGCGCTGGCCCAGCGCGTGCGCGCCGGATTCGAGCGGATCGACAGCGTCGAGATTCTCACGCCGGCCGATCCCGCGCTGAGCGGCTCGATGATCACCTTCCGCACGCCGCGGCTCTCCTACGAGCAGATCTTTGGCCGCCTGCTCGGCGACCACCACCTGCGCACGCGCCCGGTCTCCGAGGTGGATCTCAACGCGATCCGGATCTCGACCCACCTGTTCAATTCACCCGAGGAGTGCGACCGCTTGGTGGGCGCGCTCGATGAGGTGCTCCGCAAGGCGTAACCTCCCTCCGTCCCGCGGCGTCATTACGGCGCCGCCGTCCCTCCGCCCTTCTTTTCCCATGTCGCTTGATCGTCGCACTTTTGTCCACCGCATGGGCCTCGGCGCCCTCGGCGCCTTAGCCGCCGCGGGCCCGCTGTCGGCCCTGCCCGCCCCAGTTGCCCCGGCTCCGGCCCTGCCAGCCTACGACCCGGCCCACCCGGATGAATACTGGCGGGCCGTCCGGGCGCAGTACCCGCTCCGCGACGACCCGCTGTACCTCAACACCGGCGGCCTCGGGCCCACGCCGCAGCGCGTGCTCGACCGCGTGTACGGGACCATGACGGAGATGCAGGAGCACTCCGAGCCGGAGCACGAGCGCCGCATCAAGCCGGCGCGGCGCGCGCTGGCCTCGTTCCTCGGCGCGCGCCCGGACGAGGTGTGCTTCACGCGCAACACCACCGAGGGCAACTCGATCGTCGCGGCCGGACTCGCGCTGAACCCGGGCGACGAGGTGATCTTCGAGACCCACGCCCACCCGGGCGGCTCCTACCCTTGGTTCAACCAGGTGCAGCGGCACGGCGTCGTGGTGAAGCTGTTTGAGCCCGACGTCACCAGCGCCGAGGCCAACGTGGCCCGCATCGCGGCGCTGATCACGCCGCGCACGAAGGTGATCCAGGTGAGCCACATCGTCTGCACGACCGGCCTGGTGCTGCCGGTGCGGGCGATCGCCGACCTTGCCCACCAGCATGGCGCTTGGTTCCACGTGGATGGTGCGCAGGCGGTGGGCATGATCCCGGTGGACGTCGGCGCGCTGGGCTGCGACTCCTACGCCTTCAGCGGCCACAAGTGGCTTGGCGGGCCGCACGAGACCGGCGGCTTCTTCATCCGGCGCGACCGCCTGGAGCAGGTGGCGCCGGTGGAGATCGGCTCGTACAGCGGCGACCTGCCGTTCCTGCCGGGCGTGATCAAGCTTGAGGACAGCGCGGTGCGGCACGAGTACGGCACGCGCAACCTCGGGCTCATCGCCGGGCTGGCCGAGGCGATCCGGTTCCAGCTCGAGCTCGGGCGCGACCGCATCGCGGCGTGGAGCCGCGGGCTGGCCACCGGCCTGGCCGCCGGGATCGAGGACATCCCGGGCCTGACGGTGCTGTCGCCGCGCGATCCAGTGCTGCGCAGCGCGATGGTCACCTTCAGCCTCCGCCACGTCACCGCCGGCCGGCTGACGCGTTACCTCGGGAAGCGGCACCGGCTGCGCACGCGGCCGGTGACGGAGCAGGGCCTGCAGGCGGTGCGGGTCTCCACCCACGTGTTCAACTCCCGGGCGGACTGCGACCGGGTGATCGCCGCGCTGCGGGCGGCGGCGCACGACCTCTAGCCGATGGCGCCGGTGCTACTCCGCGACCTCGACGACCATCTCGACCTCGACCGGCGCGCCGGCGGGCAGCGCGGCGACGCCCACCGCGGCGCGCGCGTGGCGGCCGCGGTCCCCGAACACGGCGACGAGCAGGTCGGAGGCGCCGTTGATGACCTTGGGCTGGGCGGTGAAGTCCGGCGTGCAGTTCACGAAGCCGCCGACGCGCACGATCCGCGCGACCCGGCTGAGGTCGCCGATCTCGGCCTTCAGCGCGGCGAGCAGCTGCAGGGCGCAGGTCCGGGCGGCCTCGGCCGCCCGCGCCTCGGTGCAGTCGGCCCCGACCTTGCCCGCGAGAAACTTCCCATCGGGCCCGCGCGCGATCTGGCCGGCGAGAAACACCAGCCGGCCGCTGCGCACGGCCGGCACGTAGTTCGCCACGGCCGGCGGCACCGCGGGCAGCGCCAGGCCCAGCGCCGCGAGCTTCTGCTCGGGCGTGGCCGACTCCGTTGCCGGCAGGCTGGTCACGCCCGCCATCACCCAACCCAGGACCACCAGTAGCTTTTTCATGTGCGGTGCCAGCAATGCCCGCCCGCCCCCGCCGCCGCAATGCCAGAACACCTTTCCCCGTCATGACCTCCCTGCCATCCGCCCTCGCCGTGTTTGCCCTGCTTGCGGGCACGGCGTTATCCGCCGCGCCCGCGCACGACCTCTACCTCTGCGCGGCGATTAACAAGAACTACGTCATCGGCTCGAAGCTGGTCACGCTCAACGGCCTCTATCGCCGCCAGCCCGACGGCACGTTCCAGCACCTTGGCTCGAACTTCACGGGCCTGTTCGCGCTCACGGCCGACCCGCGGAACCCGCAGGTCTGCTACGCCGCGACGCTGAACGGCGCGATGTCCTCCCGGAACGGCGGCGAACGGTGGCGCGTCGCGACCAGCTGGGACATGACCGAGCCGAAGGACATCTGCCTGGATCCAAACGCCCCGGACCACATCTACCTCGCGCTGCCCGACGGCGTGGCCGTGTCGCCCGACGCCGGCGCGACCTGGCCGCGGCGGGAGCAGGGGCTGCCGGACCGCGGCAAATACACCCAGACCATCGAGGTCGACCGCACGCAGGCGGGCCGCGTCCTGGCCGGCTGCGAGTCGGGGATCTACCTCACCGAGGACGGCGCCGCGAACTGGCGGCGGGTGCTCCCGACGAGCGCCACCGTGGACGACATCCAGCAGTCGCCGCACGACCCGCGGCGCTGGCTGGCGGTGACGCAGAGCGACGGGGCGTTTGAGTCGCGCGACGGCGGGTGCACCTGGCAGAAGCTCGCCGCGGTGCCGGCGGCCGAGGCGCTCTACAACGTGGCGTTCGACCCAACCAACCCACAGCGCCTCGCGATCGCGAGCTGGCACTACGGGCTGCTGGTGAGCGAGGACGGCGGCCGCACCTGGACGGCGCGGACGGCCGGCCTGCCGCCGGAGGACCACCTGTTCCGCGTCGGCATCGACCCGGATGACGGGCGACTTTACCTCAGCTTCTACCAGGGAACGATCCACGTCTCGTCCGACTTCGGCCGCACCTGGCAGACGGCGGGCCTCGAGGGCTCGACCGTATATGACTTCGTCTTTGTGCCCCGGAAGGGGCAATGAACCGCGCCCTCCTCTTGCCGCCCATGAAATCGTTCCTTTTCCTCGCCTCCTCCCTGGCCATGGCCTCGGTCCCGCTCTCCGCCCAGCCGTCCTTTGAAGCGCCGCCGCCCTCGCGGGCCGTCGTGACCGATCCGGCGCTCCGCCGCCAGGAATACTTCCGCCGCATCGACGAGGTGCTGGCGTGGCGCGTCGGGCAGCTCAAGCCCGGCGAACTCCTCCCCGACATGGGCGCGATTGCCGCGAAGCTGGCGCGCCACGAGGACGCCGACCTGTGCTCGCGGAGCGTGATCGCCCAGATGAAGGAGCCCGGCAGCGGGCCGTTCTGGATGTTCCCGGTGGTGGGCGTGGCCTACCTCGGGCGCGACCAGCTGTCGGCCGACGCCAAGCAGGCCATCCGCACGGCGTGGACCTCGCAGATGCAGCTGCGCGGTGACACCGAGAACCACTGGGCGATGTACTACACGTCGCTGTACCTGATCTCCGAGCTGTACCCGAACGAGCCGGCTTCGAGCTGGTACAACGGCAAGAGCTCGGCCGAGAACCTCGCCGAGTCGCGCGACTACCTCATCCACTGGATGGATCTCGCGACGACGATCGGGCAGGGGGAGTTCACCTGCAGCCATTACATCGGCGAGTACGCGATCCCGATGCTCTTCCTCAGCTCCTGGGCGCAGGACCCGGCGATGCGGCAGCGCGGGCACATGATGCTCGACTGGCTGTTCGCCGACCAGTTCGCGAACTCGCTCAACGGCGTGCTGCACGGCGCCAACGCCCGCACCGATGACGTCAGCGTCCTCGAGCGCTGGAACTGCCTGTCGTCGTTCTTCAGCTGGCTGCTTCTCGGCAACACGCCGCCGCCCGCCGGCTACGGCGGCTGGGGCATCTACTTCGCCGCCGCCGCGAGGAACTACGAGCTGCCCGAGGTGATCTACCGCATCGGCGTCGACCGCGACCAGGACTTCCTCCAGCGCGACCTCAAGCGGACCCGCCGCCGCTGGCGCAACAGCGACGTGCTGATGGCTCCGATCTACAAGCAGAACTACACGCGCCGCGACTACGCCGTGGGCTCCTACCAGGGCGGCATGTCCGACCCGATCCAGACCCACATCTGGGACGTGACCTGGGACGTGCCCGATCCGCGCGGCCGCCACAACACGATGTTCTCGATGCACCCGGTGTCGTCGTCGTTCGACATGCAGACCTACTTCTGCGAGCTGCCGGACCACATGATGCAGGGCGTCACGAAGGAGGGCAAAGCCTCCTACGACTCCCCGGACAAGCTGCTCGGCGGCTCGCGCTTCGAGCAGGTGTTCCAGGATCTCGATACGGTGATCGCGCTGTACAACATTCCGCCCGGCACGCGCTTCCCTCACATCAACGGTTTCTTCTCGAAGGACCTCGAGCATTTTGCGGTCGACTCGTCCGGCTGGATCTTCGCGCAGGGCGGCCGCGCCTACCTCGCCTACCGGCCGCTCGCGCCATACGAGCTGCAGCCGATCGCCGCCATCAAGTCGTCGTGGACCGGCGAGCGGGCCGAGACCGGCGACCGCCGCCTCTACAGCCCGCACCTGAAGAACGGCACGATCGTCCAGGCGGCCAGCATGGACGAGTTCCCGAGCTTCGACGCGTTCAAGGCCGCCATCCGGGCGCTGCCGCTCGCGTTCAGCCTCGAGCCGAACCCGACGGTGAAGTTCACCACGCTCCGCGGCAAGCAGGTCGTCGCAACCTACGGCCAGCCGCCCCAGGTGGACGGTCAGACCGTCGACTACTCGCGCTGGCAGCTCTTTGAGGGTCCCTATCTGAACGCCGCGAAATACTCGCGTCGGCTCACCCTCACCCACGGCCACCTGAAGCGCGTGCTCGACTTCAACACCCTGACGATCACCGACAGCGTCGTGCCCTGAGGGCGCGGCGCCGCCCGGGCAGCCGTCCCGTCCGCTTCCACCCCCGCCTCCCCATGCCCCGCCTCTGCATTCACGCCGGCGAGCCCGGTCCGACGATCGACCGCCATATCTTCGGTCATTTTTCCGAGCACCTGGGCCGCTGCATCTATGACGGTCTCTGGGTGGGCGAGGACGCGCGGGTCCCGAATGTCCGCGGCTGGCGCAGCGACCTGGTGGCCGCGCTCCGCCAGATCCGGGTGCCCAACCTCCGGTGGCCGGGCGGCTGCTTCGCGGACGATTACCACTGGCGCGAGGGCATCGGCCCGCGCGACCGCCGGCCGCGGCGGATCAACGCCCACTGGGGCGGCGTGATCGAGCCCAACACCGTCGGCACGCACGAGTTCCTCGACCTGTGCGAGCAGGTCGGCTGCGAGCCCTATCTCGCCGGCAACGTCGGCAGTGGTTCCCCGGCCGAGCTGCGCGACTGGGTCGAGTACTGCAACGCCGCCGGCGGCTCGCTGGCCGAGCAGCGCGCGGCCAACGGGCGCCGCGACCCGTGGAAGGTCCGGCTCTGGGGCGTGGGCAACGAGACGTGGGGCTGCGGCGGCAACATGACTGCCGAGTACTACGCTCACGAGTACCGGCGCTTCGCCACCTACACCCGGGATTTCCCGAACGCCCCGCTGTACCGGGTCGCGAGCGGTGCGCGCAACGACGACTACCACTGGACGGACGTGATGATGCGCGAGTGTTTCAAGGGCCCGATCGGCGGTTCGATGATGCAGGGGCTCTCGCTGCACTACTACACCGTGCCGGGCGACTGGCCGCCGCGGCACCCGGCCACGGGCTTCGACCACGCCGGCTGGAAGTCGGTCATGGCCCTCGGATGGAAGATGGATGACTACGTCCGCCGCCACCGCGCCGCCATGGACCGCTACGACCCCGACGCCAAGACCGCCCTGGTGGTCGACGAATGGGGTTCGTGGTACGCGGTCGAGCCCGGCACCAACCCGGGCTTTCTCCACCAGCAGCAGACGATCCGCGACGCCGTGCTCGCCTCGCTCACCCTCAACATCTTCATCAACCACTGCGAGCGCGTCCGCCTCGCCAATCTCGCCCAAACGGTCAACGTGCTCCAGGCCGTGGCCCTCACCGAGGAGGGCGCCGGCCGGCTCGTGCTCACGCCGACCTGGGACGTGTTCGCCCTGTACCTCGCGCACCACGACGCAAAGCGCCTCCCGGTGTTCTGCGACGCCGCCCACGCGCGACACGAGGGCATCGACTATCCGGGCGTCTCGGCCACCGCCTCGCTCGCGGCGGACGGCGCCGTGAACGTCACAGCCTGCAACACCGATCCCGCCGCCCCCGCCGAGCTCGCGATCGAGCTCGCCGGCCGCGCGGCGAAGCTCGCCGACGCGCGCCTGCTCGCGACGCCGGTCCTGACGACGTGCAACACCTACGACCAGCCCCGTGCCGTGACGACCCGGCCGCTGGCGGGTGCGCGGGTGAGCGGCTCCACCACGACGGTCACGCTGCCTCCGGGCTCCGTGGCCGCGCTGCGTTTCGCATGATCCATCCCGCCGCCGGATCCCGGTCCACCGTCGATCGCTTGGTGCCGAATGGGTGGCGCCGCAATCCGCCCGGCCAGACTCTCGGTGTCCGGCATGCGTGCCGCCGCTCCTGCCATCCGTGAATTATCCCTCCGCCCTTCCTCTGGCGCACGTCCGCCTCACCCGCGGGTTCCTGGCCGAGCGTGCCCGCCTGGTGCGCGACGTCGTGATCCCGTACCAGTGGGAGGCGCTGAACGACCGCGTGCCGGGTGCCGAGCCCAGCGGCTGCGTGCACAACTTCCAGGTCGCGGCCGGGGAGAAGCCCGGGAAGTTCTACGGGCTGTTCTGGCAGGACTCCGACTTGGCGAAATGGATCGAGGCGGCCTCGTACCGGCTCGCGACCCATCCCGACGCCGCGCTTGAGGCGGAGCTCGACCGCCTGATCGCCACGCTGGGCAAGGCGCAGGCCGCCGACGGCTACCTCAACACCTATTTCCAGCTCGTCGAGCCGCAGAACCGCTGGGCGAATCTCCGGGACTGCCATGAGCTCTACGTGGCGGGCCACCTGATCGAGGCGGGCGTCGCGCATTTCCGGGCGACGGGCAAGCGCTCGCTCCTCGCCATCGTCTGCAAGCTCGCGGACCTGATCGAGCGGACTTTCGGGCTCGGGCCGGCACAGATTCCCGGCTACTGCGGTCACGAGGAAGTCGAGCTCGCCCTGGTGAAGTTGGCGCGGGCAACCGGCGAGGCGCGCTACGCCCGGCTCGCCGCCTATTTCATCGACCAGCGCGGCCGGGAGCCGAACTACCTCCTGGCGGAGACCCGCCGCCGGGGGGAGGAGAAGCTGCCCTGGCACATGTATTTCGATGGGCTGGCCACGCTGCAGGCGGCGCGGCCGGTGCGGGAGCTGACCGAGCCCGTCGGCCATGCCGTGCGCCAGATGTACCTCCTGGCGGCGATGGCGGACCTGGCGCGGGACCTCGGCGACGACTCGCTGCGTCGCGCGTGCGCCACGCTCTGGACAAGCATCGTGCAGCGGCACCTGTACCTGACGGGCGGCGTGGGCGGGGAGCCTTACGGCGAGAAATTCACCGAGCCCTTCGACCTGCCGCCCGACCGGGCCTACGCGGAAACCTGCGCCGCGATCGGCGTGATCTTCTTCGCGCGCCGCATGATGGAGTTCGGGCTGCGCGGCGAGTACGCGGACGTGATGGAGCGGGCGCTCTATAACAACGTGCTCAGCGGCATGTCGCTCGACGGCACGAGATTTTTCTACGTCAACCCGCTCGAGCTCATCCCGGCCGTCGCCAAGCGCCGCTACGAGTGTCACCTCGTGAAGACCCAGCGCGTCGGCTGGTTCGGCTGCGCCTGCTGCCCGCCGAACCTTGCGCGGCTGTTCGCCTCGCTCGGCGAATACCTCGCGTCGCAGCTGCCCGACGGCCTCGCGCTGCACCTCTACGCCGAGGGCGAGCTGCGTTTCACGGCGGCGGGCCGGGACGTCCGGCTGGCGGTGCGCACCGATTATCCGTGGACCGAGACGGTGGCGATCGAGGTTTGCCCGGCGCAGCCCGCCGAGTTCACGCTGCGCCTGCGCGTTCCCGGCTGGTGCCGCGGGGCGACCACGACGGTCAACGGCCAGCCGGTCGCGGCGGCGCCCGTGGACGGCTACCTGGCGCTGGGCCGGACCTGGACCGCGGGCGACACGGTGAACCTGACCTTGCCGATGCCGGTCGAGCGCGTGTACGCGGACCCGCGCGTGGCGCCGGTGGCGGGGCGGGTCGCGCTCCAGCGCGGGCCGGTGGTGTACTGCCTGGAGGAGCCCGACCACGGCGACAACCTCGCGGCCGTCGCGCTGCCGCGGACCGCGGTGCTCACGGCGCGGGCGGAACCCGGCCTGCTGGGCGGCTGCGTCGTGATCGAGGGCCAGGGCGTGCGGACCCGGCGGAGCGCGAGCCTGTACCAGACCGAGCCGCCCGCCACGGTGCCGCAGGCGCTGCGGGCGATCCCCTACGCGCTGTGGGCCAACCGCGGCGAGGGCGAGATGCGCGTCTGGATCAACGAATCATGAGACCAAGCCACGTCATTCCCCTCATTCGCGGCCTCCTCGGCGGCCTGTCCCTGCTGGCCCTGACCGGACCCGCAACGAACCTGCGGGCCCAGCCGGACCAGGCGGTGCAGGACGCCATTTACGCGGAGGCGAAGGCCGACCCGGCCGGTTACGAGTTCCTGCGCGACCTCTGCGACGATTTCGGTGGCCGCCTCACCGGCTCGCCCAACAACCGCGCCGCGCTCGAGCGCACGCTGGAACGGCTGCAGGCGCTCGGCGTGGACGCGAAGCTCGAAACGTTCCGCATGCCGGGCTGGGTGCGCGGCCGGGACGAGGTCGAGCTGCTGGCGCCGGTGCGCCGGGTTTTGCGCGTCGCCTCGCTGAGCTACACCCAGCCGCACCCGCGGTTCGAGGCCGAGGTCGTCGACATAGGCGACGGCCGGGAGGAGGACATCGCGCCCCTCGATGCGAAAGGCAAGGTCGGTCTGCTCGCGCCCAACACCACCGTGCCGCGCGGCCAGTACGAGGCGGCCGCGGTGAAGCACGGCATGCGCGGCATCCTGTTCATCGACCGCGTCAACGGCGGGCAGCTGCTGGCCCGGACCGGGTCGTTCAACGGCGAGCCGCTCCGGATTCCCGTCTACAGCATCACGCAGGAGGAGGGAAACTGGATGCTCCGGCTGCTGCACCGCGGCGTGCCGGTGCGCGTGAGCGTCGAGACGCGCTCCCACTGCGAGCCGATCGAGACGGCCAACATCGTGGCGACGTTCCCGGGCCGCACGCCCGACCTGGTGGTCGTGGGCGCGCACTTTGACTCCTGGGACCTTGGCCAGGGCGCGATGGACAACGGCACGGGCACCGGGCAGCTGTACGCGATCGCGAAGGTCCTGCAGGCGCATGCGCCGCGGAACCTCCGCACGATCCAGCTCGTGTGGTTCAACGGCGAGGAGCAGGGCCTGTGGGGCTCCCGGTTCCACGCTCCGACGCTGCGCGGCCGGCCGGTGGCGGCGATGATCAACCTCGACATGGTTGGTTTCCCGCTCTCGGTGAATTCGCTCGGCTACGACGATCTCGTCCCGCTGCTCCAGCGCTACAATGCCTCGCTCGGCGCGAACCAGCTGAAGCAGGGGGTCGGCAACATCAACTGGTTCGGCAGCGACCACACGCCATTCCAGCTGGAGGGCATCCGCAGCATCACCTTCGGCGGCCTTATCCCGCCGGAATCGGTGCGGTTCTACCACGATTTCGGCGACACGCTCGACAAGGTCGACCCGAAGCTGATCCCGGAGGCGACCGCCGCGATCGCCACGCTTGCCTACCGTCTCGCGAACGAACCCGGCCTGGCCACCACGCGGGTGTCAGCCGCCGACACGGAGGCGCTGTTCCGGAAGTTCGCGCTCGAGACCCGCATGAAGGGCGTGGGCCTGTGGCCCTTCGCCGAGCCGCCCGCCGAACCCGCCGCGCCCCCCGCGCCGGCCCGGACGCCGTGAATCGCCGGCTGCTCCCCGTAACCCAAACCGCCCCATCCCGCGTCTCCACGTGAACCCGCGCCGCGACGGACCCCGCCTGAACAACCTTCCAATCCGACCGCAAACTCCCTGACCAACCATGGACCTTTCGCGCCGCCAGTTTCTCAAAACGGCCGCCCTTGCCGGGGCCGCCGCAACGCTGCCCGGGTGCCTGCACCAGGGTTTTGTGCCGGCCAACGGCAAGTTCCCGGCCGCGCCCAACTTTCACACCAGCCCCCAAGCCTCGGTGATGATCAGCGGCGGCACCATCACGAAGGACGGCAAGTTCACCGACGCGGTCCGCGCCGCGCACCGGCTCCACTATGGCGACCGGAAGAAGATCCTGCTGATTCTCCATGCGACCGAGCCGGAGAAGCGCGACCTCGACGAGCGGAAGCTCCGGGTGCTCTTCGCGGACGACAACTTCGAGGTCGAGTCGCTGCACCACTGGCAGGGTGACGAGGCGCTGGAGAAGATCCGGACGGCCGAGGCGTTCTTCGTCGGAGGCGGCGAGACTTTCCTGCTGCTGCGCACGCTGATCGAGACGGGTCAGCTCGGACTGATCCGCGAGCGGGTGTTGGCCGGCGTCCCGTACAACGGCTCGAGCGCCGGCTCCAACGTGGCGGGACCGGTGATCGGCACGACGAACGACTTCCCGGTGGTGGACGTGCCGACCCGGGCCGCCTTCGGCATCTTTCCGGCGGTGGTGAACCCGCACCATCCGACCGTCACCGAGCCCGATTACGGCGGGCGCGTGAACAAGATCCTGATTTACACCCGGCTCAATCCTGCCGAGACGGTGATCGGCATCGGCAACGCGGCGGTGGCGCGGCTGCACCAGGGGCGCGTGACCATCGAAGTTGGTCCAGCGTTCTACTACCACGCCGGCGAGCATCACCCGCTGCCCGAGGGTTTTTCGCCCGAGCTGACGGCGCTCGTGCATCCCGCCTGAGCGGGACCGGTGGTCAGGCCGCCCGGACGGCGCCGAACTCGTAGCGCAGCGTGAATTCCCGCCGCGCGCCGGGCGCGAGCTCGGTGGTGAGGTAGGGTTCGATCGACCAGGTGTTGCTGTTGCCCCAGATCGGGCACTGGTCGGGCGTGAAATCGGTCGAGAAGATGATTCCCTCCAGGCGCGGGTGCGAGAGCACCGCGCGCAGCGGCGTGCGGGCCCCGACGCGCAGCTGCTCGAAGTGGCCGTCGTCCTTGTGCTGGAACTGCCGGCGAAACGTGATCGTGTTGCCCGCCTCGAGGGCGTAGCCGACGTTGACCGCCATGCCCCAGCTCGCGGGCAGCGTGCAGGTCAGCCGGCGATCGGTGAGCGCGAAGAACGGATGGGCGAACCAGTGCAGCGGGAGCGGCCGGCTGCCGGTGTTCGCGAGCGCCGTGGCGGACAAGAGGGCGCGGCCGGCCAGCGAGATTCGCCGGGTCAGCTGGCAGGCGTAGCCCAGGCCCGCCTGGGCCGTGCAGAACTCCAGCGCGTCGGAACTGCGGGTTACGGTCCAGTCGCAGGGACGGGTCACGGCCAGCTCGCCGTCGGCGCCGGGAGCCACGTCCCCGATCCCGATGATGAAGCCCCGGCGGTCTTCCAGGATCAGCGGCTTGCCGGTGCCGAACTCGCCATGGCGGAACGATTCGGGCAGGCCCTGGCCGTTGAAGGCCGTGGGCCGCGGCTCGGGCCATTCGGGTCCGGCCAGCAGCGGGCCGGCGACCGGATCCGTAACCTGCCAGACGTAGCCGCCCCAGCAGTAACGCGTCCCCTGCCGGGCGCGGTCGGCGGGATCGGCGGGATCGAGGAGATCAACCTGCAGGGAGGAATGGGAGAGCTGGAGCATGTTGGTTGATTCCGGATTCCGAAATCCGGATTCCGGAGCATGGCGCTACGTGGTGTCGGATCGAGCTCAGCGTGGAAAGAGCCCGATGTTCGGCATGCGGGCTACCGAACCCACACCTGCGGCCGAGAAATCAGAATCCGGAATCCAAAATCCGGAATCACTTGATCCGGTGCACCCGCAGGGTCGTGTTCTCGCCGTCGACGTAGAGGCAGAACTGGCCGCCCGGCCGGGCCTGGATCTCGATGTCCTTGCCCTCGACGTCGACCGTGATGGGCTCGAAGCCCTCCCAGACCTGGCCGTTGTCGAGCTTGAAGGCGTTGCCGCTGACCCAGCCGGTGCACTTGGCCTTGAGCGACGGCAGATCCTGCCAGTCGCTGCCGAAGTCGGGGATGCCGAACTTCGAGAGGAAGGACTGCTTGCGCTCGGCGAGGGCGGCCTCGTTGGCGGCCTGGGTCTGCTGCACGATCTGGTTGGCCTGCTGGGTCGCGGCGGTCTTCACCGTGCGCGTGTAATGGCGGATGATGGCGGCGTCGATCAGCCCCAGCTGGTCGGGGGTGAGGGCGGAGAGGCCGGACCGCGCGAAGTCCTCCGGTGTCATCACGGCCTTGATTCCGGGGAAGGTTTCCGGCGGCGGAGTCTGGGCGGCGGCGACGGCGGCGAACAGGAGGAGGCAGGGGATGAGCTTTTTCATGGGGAAAGATTGGACGCGATGGGTCGCTGGGACAAGCGGCCGCGGCGGAGGTGCCGGGAAATCAGGTCTCGAGGAACTCGGCGTCGCCGGCCTGGGCGGCGATCAGCTCGGCAAACACGCCGCCCAGCTGGACCAGCTCCCGGTAGCCGCCCTGCTCGACGATCGCGCCCTCGCGGAGGACGACGATGCGGTCGGCGTTGCGGATGGTGCTGAGCCGGTGGGCGATGGTGATGACGGTGCGGCCCTGCGAGAGCCGGTCGAGGGCCTCCTGGATCAGCCGCTCGCTCTCGTAGTCGAGCGCCGAGGTGGCCTCGTCGAGGATGAGCACCGGCGGGTTGCGCAGGATGGCGCGGGCGATGGCGATGCGCTGGCGCTGGCCGCCGGAGAGGGCGACGCCCCGCTCGCCGACGGGGGTCCGGTAGCCCTCGGGCATGCGGTTGATGAACTCCTCGGCGTTGGCGAGCCGGGCGGCCTCGCGAACCTGGGCGTCGGTCGCGTCGGGCTTGGCGAAGCGGATGTTGTCGCCGACGGTGCCGGACAGGAGGATGCTGTCCTGCATCACCACCGCGAGCTGGCGGCGGATCCAGCGCATGTCCCATTCCGACTGCGGCACGCCGTCGATGAGGATCCGGCCGGAGGTGGGCGCGTAGAGGCCGAGGAGGAGGTTGGCGAGGGTGCTCTTGCCGGAGCCGGAGGGGCCGACGAACGCCACGTGCTCGCCGGGGCGGATCGAGAGGTTGAGGTTCCGGATCACCATCTTCTCCGGCGCCGACGGATAGAAGTAGGAGACGTTCTCGTACGAGAGGTCGCCGCGGATGCGCTCCTCGCGGCGCCGGCCGTGCCAGGTCTCGACGTAGCGGGAGTCGATCAGCTCCTTGATGCTCGTGTAGCCCTCCTGCGCGTTGAAGTACGGCTCGCTGAGGCCGATGAACATGTGGACCGGGGAGAGGATGTAGCCGAAACCGGCCATGAACGCGAAGAGGGTGCCGATCGAGATGCTGCCCTTGATGGCGAGGATGGAGCCGCCGGCGATGACGATGAGCGAGAGCAGCTGCATGCCGACGTAGACGTAGGTGCCGAAGAGGGCGTTGATGTAGGACTGGGCGACGCGGCTGCGGGCGAACGTCTCGGAGCTGCGGTCGAGCTCGCGCTCGACCTGCGCCTCCTCGCCGAAGCTGCGGACGAGGCGGAGGGCGGAGATGAACTCCGAGGCCGCGCCGGTGAGCTTCTCCTGGGCCAGCCGGTTCTCATTGTTCGCCCGCTGGATGTGGCTGAAGAAAAAGTACTTTGCCGTGGCGTAGATCGGGATGGCGATCAGCAGCACGAGCAGCAGCACCCAGTTCATCCACGCGAGGATGCACAGGATGCACACGCCCATGAGCAGGTTGGGCAGCAGCTGGTTCAGCACCGCGGTGAGCAGGCCCTCGATCTTCTGCGTGTCGAACGCGTACTTCGAGAGCAGGCGGCCGGTCTTCTGGCCGTCGAGGTAGCTGAAGCTGAGGAACTGCAGGCGGAAGAAGATGCGGCTCCGCATCTCGACCAGCAGCGCGGCCATCGTCTTCGCGATCGAGTTCGCGCCCCAGACCGAGAAGCCGTAGTGCAGCGCCAGGCACAGTACGAACCAGAGGCTGTACTTGATGACCCCGCCGACGTCGCCGTTCTTGAGCGGCTTGTCGACGATCCACTGGATCAGCAGCGTGCACGGCGCCGCCGCCAGGCTGCGGAGCATCGCGAGCGTCACGCCGCCCCGGAAACGGCCGCGGGCGGCCCAGACATAGGCCGCAAGGCTGCGCGCTTCGAGCGGATTGGGGGAGGCGGAGGGCATGGACCGGGCCGGGGCCCGACGGCGGGAGTTGTAGGAAGATCAGGACCGGAGGAAAGCCCAGAGGTGCGGCTGCTTGGTCATAACCCGCTTGACGCGCCCCGGGAAAGTGATCCCGGAGCCGGGCCGAAACCTCAGCCCTTCCGTCGCTTGGGCGCCCGGCCGCCGTTGATCTGGGTGTAGAACGGATCGCCGGGCTGGATGGAGCCCCGGGTGACCGCCGTGCCGGTGTAGGCCGACTTGTAGATCGCGGTGAGGAACTCGAGCGTGCGGCGGGCCTCCGGGCCGCTGGTGAGCGGTGCGGTGTCCGTGTCCATGTTCCGGACGAGCTCCACCAGCTGCGCGCCGTGGGTCGAGCCCACGTCGGGCGGGAAGGCGTTCCAGGCGGCCAGGAGGCCGGCGGCGGTCTCGGGCACGGCGGGGGTGAGCTTCCAATTCTCCCCCTTGTAGGCGTAGAGGTGCGTGAGTTCCACGGTCGCGTGCTCGCAGTCGAGGCGGAGGTAGGTCTCCTGGCGCGGCGAGAGCACGCTGTTGACGAACGAGGCGCGGGCGCCGCTGGCGAACGTGACGAGGGCCATCGAGACGTCCTCCACCTCGATCTGGTGGTACAGCGTGTCGGCCACCGCCCGGATTTCCGTCCAGTCGCCGAGGAGGTTGAGCATGTGGTCCATGGCATGGATGCCCTGGCTCATCGTCGGCCCGCCCAGCTCGGTGGACCACTTGCCGCGCCACGGCACGGCGTAGTAGGCGGCGTCGCGGTACCACAGCGTGTGGCAGATGGCGACCAGCGGGCGGCCGAGCTGCCCGGAGGCGAGCAGCGACCGGACGTGCCGGTTGGAGGAGGCGAACCGCATCTGGAACACGCAGGCCGTGCGGCGGCCGGTGCGCTGCTCGGCGGCGGCGATCCGGTCGAACTCCGCGAGCGAGGCGCACAGCGGCTTCTCGCAGAGGACCCAGGCGCCCGCCTCCATCGCGGCGATGCTCATGTCGGCGTGCAGCCCCGGGGGCGCGGCAATCAGAACCAGGTCGGGACGCTCGGCCTTGAGCATGCCGGCATAGTCGGTGTGCGCGGCCGGGATCCCGAACCGGTCGCAAAAGGCGCGGGCCCGGCCCGCGTCAATGTCGCAGGCCGCAACCAGCGCGACGCGTCCCTGGGTGGCTTCGACGGCGCGGACGTGCGCCTCGCTGATTCCGCCGGTGCCGACGATGACTGCGCGATACGTTTTCATGGGGGTGGTGAGGAGAAGGGAAAGCGGAGGGAAACAGGAGGAAAATCGTCACGGCTCCCGGGCCGCCGGCCGCGGGGTGAACACCGTCAGCCCCAGCAGCGACTGGGTGGGCGGGGGAAACAGGTAGCTGGCGGCGTAGCCCACGAGGATGCAGCTCGCGATCGCGATGACCGAGTAGAAGTAGGGGTGCACGAGGTGGCACACCCAGGCGATGAACGTGAGGACGATGCTGCAGCCCACGCCCACGGCGGCGCCCTGCCAGTTCGCCCGCCGGGTGAAGAGGCCCAGCGCGTAGCAGCCCGCGAAGCCGCCGCCGAAGAGGAAGGTCAGCTCGTAGGACTTGTCCAGAGCCGACTGGATGTCGACCAGCGCGAGCAGCACGGCCGCCCCGACGCCGACCGCGCCCGCGACGAGGGTCATCCACTCCGCCAGGCGCACGCTTTGCTCCGGCGTCGGATTCCGCGCGTACCGTTCGTAGAAATCCACCGAGACCAGCGTCGCCACGCTGTTGATGCAGCTGGCGAGGGTCGACATCGAGGCGGCAAAGATGCCCGCGATGATCAGGCCCGTGACCCCGACGGGCAATTCGGCCGCGATGAACTGCGGGAAGACCGAGTCGGTCGGCAGCAGCGGGTTCAGCCGCTCGGGATGAGCCTTGTAGTAGACGTAGAGCGCCGTGCCGATGCCGAAGAACGTGAGGCTGCCCGGGACCACGATCGCCGCGAGCGTCCACATCGACCACCCGGCCTCGCGGTCCGACTTCGTCGCCAGCACCCGCTGCATCATCACCTGGTCCTGCGGGTAGGTGAGGACGCCCAGGACCGTGACGAGCAGGAAGCCCCAGACGGTCGCCTGCGTGAGGTCGAGGCTCCAGTCGAAGGTCCGGAATTTCTGGTCCGCCAGCGCCGTGTGCAGGAAGCCGCCGACGCCGCCCGGGACGTGCAGGACGATGTAGGCGATGGCGTAGAACGCGCCGCCGAGCATCACGAACGCCTGGATGAAGTCAGTCCAGATCACGGCCCGCATGCCGCCGAGCGCCGTGTAGAGGATGGTCACCACCCCCATGATCAGGATGCTCGGGATCACCCCGACGCCGGTGACCGCCGACATCGCGAGCGAGGGCAGGAACAGCACGATGCTCATGCGGCCGCCGAGCTGGAGGACGATCGCGATGGCGCTGCTCAGCACCCGGATGTTGGGGTGAAACCGCAGCTCGAGGTACTGGTACACCGACATCAGGTTCAGCCGCCGGATGAGCGGAACGACCCACACCGCCGTGAACACCGTGCCGAAGAGGCCGAGGATGTTGGCGGCGAAATACAGCCAGTTCGTCGCGTACGACTTGGCGGGGATCGCGATGTAGCTGACGGCGCTGGTGCCGGTGGCGTAGAGGCTCACGCCGGCCGCCCACCACGGGATGCTGCGCCCGCCCAGGAAGAAGTCCGCGTTGTCCTGCTTCTTGGCGCGGGCGTAGAAATACAGGCCCACGGCGGCGGAGCCGGCGAGGTAGACGACGATGATCGTCCAGTCGATCCAGCCCAGCGAGCGCTTGGGCGCCACCAGCACGACCTGCCACGCCAGCGGCGCGCCGCGGGCGTCGCGCGCCTGCACGATGCAGCCGTCCGCGGTGGGGCGGACCCCGGTGATCTCGCCCGCCCCCGCCCAGGCGCCCAGCTCGGCCCACGTGTCCGTGATGGCGTGGTAGGTCACGACCCGGGTCCGGTGCGCCGCAGGGTCGGGCTCGAGGAAACACAGGTGGGACTGGCCGACCACCAGGGCGGCGGGATAGACCCCCGCCGGCGGCGGGGACCGGGGCTCCCAGCCGCCGGTTCCCCGGCGCAGGAGGACCTCGCCGCCGCCGGGCGCGCGGGCCAGGACGAACAGCGCGCTGTCCTGCACCGCCGCGGTCAGGGGCGTGAGCCCCGGGGCCAGGCCCGGCAGCGGCGTCCCGGCCAGCGGGACGCCGAGCGGAAACGAGGTCCCCTGCAGCGTGTACTCCGCGGGCGCCGGCTCCGCGGTCCGCGCCGCGACGTCCGCCGGGGAAAGCGGGGTGGTCGAGACCGAGACAAGGCTGGAGGCGCGGGCGGTGACGGCCAGGAGGCAGGCCAGAAGCAGCCCGCGCAGGAGAGGGGCTGGCATCCAGCTGCAGGAAAGGGCAGGCCCCCCCGCGTTTCAAGCGGTGAGCCTCCGAACATTCAGGCCGACGCGAACGTTCAGCGGCGGCCCGGGCCGGTCCTCAGGCCACGCCGGCGAGGCGGCGGATCCGGTCGCCGGTGAGGCGCTGCTCGCGCGGGAGCGAGTGCGGCGTCCGGCCGCCGTACAGGCCGGCGAGCCGGTTGAACTTCTCGCGGGTCGCGTTCACGAACTCCTCGGTCGGCCGCGTCTCGCCGAACATCGCCATCATCTCCGGCAGCCAGCGGTGGCCGTAGCGGACGTGGTTCTGCTCGTCGTTCCGGTCGAACGCCAGGAGCGTGTCGGCCTCGAAGTCGTTCAGCTCGCGCACGCGGTCCATCACGGTCGCCTTGGTCGGAAAACTGTTCGCCTCGAATTCCATCGTCATCATCGCGTACCGCTCGTGCGGCGGCATCTGGACGAGGATGTTGTAGAGGTCCAGCGAGTGCTCCACCGTCATGAGGTCGACCCCGAGCTTGGGCAGCTGGCGGAAGCCGAACTGGCTGTGCCGCGACTCGTCCCACAGGTGCCGGGCGAGGTCGTAGTGCAGGTCGAATGGCGCGTGCGGCGTGTCGGGGAACACGGTTGCGAGGTAGTCGATCGCGTCCATCTCCATCATCAGCCAGACGTAGACCATGAGGCGGATGACGCGCGCGTCGGTCTTCGGGTCGGTCAGCCAGGGCCGGACGATCGGATCCTCCTGCGGGTCGAAGCCGAACACGCTCGAACACACCGGGTACTTGCCGCGGTTGCAGGTGGCGGGGTGCGCATACGGGGTCTGCTCGTGCTGCCAGACGTAGCCGGCGGCGAGGGGCAGGCGGGTCTCCTGGCCGAGCCAGCCGCCGAGATCGTCGAGCGCCTGCAGGAGGTGCAGCTTCCACTCGCGGGCCTCGACGCCCGCAAGGTAGGGGGCGATCTCGCGCTGGTGGCGCTCCTCGTCGGCGATGAACTCCTCGACCAGCTTCTTCGACGGCCAGTCGGCCAGCGGGTCGGTGACCTTGAGATAATGGCGGTACGCGGCGAGCAGCGCGGGCTTCAGGACCCCGTAGAAGCCCGCGACGATCACCAGCGGATTGGCCCCGCCGCCGCCGATGGCCTCCGAGAAGATCCGCCGGATCGGGTCGCGCACCGTGTCGGTCGTGCCGAACGACGTCAGCTCGCGGCCGCGTTCGCGCAGGAAGCGCGCGTGGCCGGCCGACTCCCAGACGTGCTGGCAGACGAGGTACTTCAGTTCCGGCTCGCCGACGCGGTAGACGAGCGTCGCGGCGCTGCGCACGAAGTCGCGCTCGACCTCGAACAGCAGGCGCAGCAGGCGGGTCATCTCGTTGACGGCGGCCATGCGGCCGGCGGCGGACGGGGCGGGGCGGGTGGAGGTGGACGGGGTGGACATCGGGTGAGAAGGGCGCGGTGGCGGACGGGAACAACGGGCCGGCTGGCGGCCCGGCCCCGGGAAAGGTCGGGCCGGGATCAGCAGATCAGGTTGCGCTTGCCGTTCGGGCCGTGCGCCGGCGGGTTCACGCCGATCCAGCGCTCGTCGATCGGCTCCGACGCGCGCTGGTAGCGCGTGTCGCTCGAGATCCGGAGGCGGTTCTCGGTGCGGTTGTCGAGCGAGGCGTGCACCAGGAACATGCCGAACGTGAGGAAGTCGCCGGCCTCGTACTCGGTCGTCAGCCAGCGGCCGCCGAACTTGCTCCGGACCGCGGGCGGATTGTGCGAGAGCGTGCCCGTGAAGGTCCACTTGCCCTCCTTCACCTTCGTCACGTCCGCCGGCTTGTTCTCGCAGTAGGCGTCGACGTCGCGGTAGACGTAGTTCTGGAGCAGATCCATGCGCTTGAACGATCCCTCGAGGATCATCAGCCCGCCGAGCTCGTACGAGACGTCCCCGTACGGCAGCCAGCAGGTCATGTGCTTGTGCGTGCCGCGGCCCATGTAGGGCAGGTCGCAGTGGGGATTCGTGCCCTTGCCGGGACCGATCGCGCGGAGCCAGGTGAAATCGTAGTGGCGGATCTCCTCCCCGTAGAACTTCCGATAGAAGTCGGTCAGCCGGCCTGAGTACAGGAGGCGCTGCACCTGCTCGTTGCCGGTCGTGAGGTCGGGCTTGAAGAGGTAGCCGGCGTCCTTGCGCGCGACCGCCTCCAGGGGCGGGTAGGACGGATCCAGCACGCCGGCCGCGGCGAGCCGCTCCGTCAGGCTCGCGCGGGCCTCAAGCACCTGGTCCCGGTCCAGGTAGCCCTTCATGTAGAGATAGCCGTCGGTCGCGAACCGCCGGCGCAGCTCGGCGAAGTCCTTCGCCGCGTCCGACGAGTCGCGCAGGCGGCCAAACTTGTCCTCGCCCATGTCGAGGGCGTGGCCATAGGAATAGATCTGGGGAACGGTGGCGGTGCTCACCCGTTGAACATACACGGGGGCCCGCATGCACAAAATAGTTGAAGTGGGAAAAGGCATGTAATTTATGGGAGAAGCATGGCTTATCTCCAAACTTTTCGTGCGCAACCGTGGCTGGAAAGCCCACTTCTGACACAGGCGGGCGGCGTGCAGCTCGCGGGCGCGTTGCAGGACAATCCGGGCATTGATCCCGGAGCCATGCGTGTTTTGGGAAGTTACGCGCTGATCTACATGGTCGCGGCGCAGGGTTACTACGCCGATGTGCGCGGGGTCCGGCGCGAACTGGTGACGGGCGATGTCGCGCTGATCTTCCCGGAACTCGGGCATGCCTACGGGCCGAATCCGGGCACGTCCTGGAAGCATCTCTACTTCGTGTTCACCGGCCCGCAGTTCGACCTGTGGCGCAAGGCGGGCCTGCTCGACCCGGCGCGGCCAGTGTGGCGCGCGGAGCCCGTCGACTTCTGGGCGCGCCAGCTGGAGGAAACGGTGCGGCCCGAGAAGGGCCATGGGCGCGCGGCGGCGCTGCGCACCCTCGGGCGGTTCCTCGGGACCCTTGGCGCGCTGCTGGCGCTGCGCGACACCGACACCCGCGACCCGGCCGACCGGTTGTGGCTCGAGGACAGCCAGCGCCTGCTGGCGGGCCTGGACGCGAAGGGCTGGGTGACCCCGCAGCAGGTGGCGCGGGCGGTCGGGCTCAGCTACGAGAACTTCCGGAAGCAGTTCACCGCGCGCACCGGCGTCTCACCCGGCCAGTTCCAGAAGCGCAAGCGGATCGAGCGCGCGCAGTCGGCGATCTACCATGGCGACCACACGCTCAAGCAGCTCGCGGAGGAGCTCCAGTTCTGCGACGTGTTCCATTTCTCGAAGGTCTTCAAGCAGATCACGGGCGCGACGCCGTCGGAATTCCGCCGGAAAGTCCGGGGCGGATGACCGCTGACTGCCGTCGGGTGTTGGGAGATGGGAGTTGGGCGATGGAACACCGTCCGCAGCGACACCGGTATTCCATCTCCCATCTTCAATCTACCAACTCCCGGAGCCTCGCTCCTGAAGTTCGACTGACGCCCCGCGTCAGTCGAATTTCGGCCACTGCGCCCCCGGGATCGGCCGCCAGAGAATGTCGCGGTCGATGCGGGGCCGGCGGTGCCGATACTTTTTCATGAGGCGAATTTTCTCGCGGAGCAGCGTCGGCAGGTTCTCGCCGTAGAAGAACGTGTTGTTGCCGACGGCGGAGAGGACCATGACCTCGGTCTGCGCGCCCTCGAGCAGCGCGATCAGGTCCGCGGTGTTGGCGAGCTCGAAGTCGATGGCCGCCTGCAGCTGCCGCTCGTGCTCGCGGCGGGCCGCCGCGGAGGTGCTGTTCAGGTACCCGTGGACGTGGGCGCACCAGGCGCAGACGGTCCGGAGCGAGCCGCACCACGCGCGGTAGGCGCGGACGCGGTCGAGGAGGTCGGTGAACACCGCCTGCACCGCGGGCGTGCCGGCGGTCCTGGCCTGCAGTTTCTCGAGGTCGCGCAGCAGCCGCGCGAGGCGCGGGAAGACATTGCGGTCGAAGCGCTCGGTCGCGAGCGCGCCGTAGGCCTGCGGCACGAGGTCGAAGAGCACGTCCTTGCCAAGGTCATTGAGGCCCGGATTATTGTGCTGGAAGCAGCCGAGCCGCTCGTAGTACGCGCGCTCCGCCGCCGGGATGGCCTCGATGTCGGGCACGTACGGGCGGTCGAAGGTGCGCTGCCAGCAGAAGCCAAAGCCCGTGAACAGCGGCACCGGCGGCTGCCAGCTCAGCGCCTCCTCGAACCGGTCCCAGGCGTCGACCAGCGCCGCGGCGTGCGCATCGCCGACGAAGCGCCGCGCGGTGTCGCGGAGCACGTCGTCAATCGCGCGCTGCGGCGTGAACTGCGCGGCGCGGAGGACCGCGGGATTCGGCCAGTACGGCGTGGCCGTGGTGTTGGCCAGGCCGCCGAGGGCGCTGATGCGGTTGAGGCCGAGCTTCCGCATCGCGGTGAGCTTGCGGTGCAGCAGGCGCGCGTACGGGATGCCGAGCAGCGGCTCGTGGTTCATCACCGGGCCCGCCGAGTACTGCAGGACGGGGTCGATGCCCTTGGCGCGCGACTCGCGCAGGACGGCGCGCTCGCTCGGGTCGATGTCCGGCTGCTGCGCGCTGCCGGCCACGTGGCCCATGTCGTCGTAGCGAAAATGCTTGTACGGGAGCGCGTACCCGCGGACGAGGAGGGTCGGGGCCTCCCACGTGACGTGGTCGCCCATCGCGGCCTTGACGTGGTCCTGCTCGAGCTTGAACGGCTCGATGCGGAGGATGACGTCGAAGTCGGGATTGATCTCGGCGGCGGCGGTCTGGAGGTTGCGCAGGTAGCGGCCGATGCTCTCGCCCGCGGCCTTCGCGATGTTCTCGTGGCTGCGCCACTCGCGGATCATGTACGGGCCGCCGTTGCGGCCCACGTAGAGGGAGCCGGTGTGCTCAAAGCCCGCCCCGCTGTCGTTCGTCCAGACCGACATGTAGCTCAGGTCCGGCACCTCCTTCATCATCGCCTGGATCGCCGCGCGGTAGTGCTGCTTGGTGACCGGGTGGTCCTGCGCGAGCGTGTAGCGGGGGAGGCGCGAACGGAACGGGTGGTCGACCCGGGCGCCGCGGAGCGTCGGGTAGCGTTGGAAAAAGCGCTCCGGCAGCGTGCGGGGCTCGAACATGCACACGCCGGGACGCAGGCCGTAGCGGCGGCCGAGGTTCGCCAGCGCGCCGAGGTGCGTGCGGTTCGCCTCAAGATAGTGGGTCGGCCACAGGCCCTCGGTGAGGGGCGTGTCGACAAAGTGATTGAAGCCGGGGCAGTAGGTGTAGAACTGCGAGTAGTACTCCGACGGCACGCTGTCCTCGTACGGCATGTGCTCCGCGAGGCCGTTCACCTCGATGTGGGTGAAGCCGTTCTCGGCGAGCGTGGCGACGTACTGCTCCGGGTCGAACTTCCGCGCGGTGCGCCAGTACTGGGTGTAGCAGCTGTCCCAGTGCGGCCGGTGCCAGCGGAAGGCGCCCTTGAGCAGCACGCCGCGGTCGAGCTTGGCGCGCGTTGCGTCGGAGAGGCCGTGCGCCAGCAGGCGGACGGCGGCGAAAAGGAAGGCGGGCTCGTTCGCGACCACCTCGCCGGTGCCGGCCTCGGTGATCCGCAGCCAGATCCAGGCGCCGTCCGCGGGCGCGCCCGGGACGCGGGCCCACCGGCGGGCGGCCAGCGCGACGTTCACGCCGGCACCCGGCCGGGCGGCGGCGGTCGCCGTCAGGCCCGCGAGGCGGGCAAGTTCCTGGGCCGCGGTCTGCTCGACCGGATGGCCCTTGGCGGGATGGGTCACGCGGCGCAGCGACAGCGTGACGGCGGGCGAAGGGGCGGTGCTCATGAAAGGGAGCAACACGCGAAAGAGGCTTGGCCGAAAACTCAAGCGCCGTCCCTCAGCCCCAATGATTATTTACCACCAACTGTGACCGGCGACCAGCGGTGGCGAGATTCTGGCTGACCGGCGCCCGGCGGCCGGACATGGTGCGGAGCTGCCATGACCCCCACGCGCCGTGCCGAACTGATCCAGACCTACCGCGACGGACTGCTGCTCGATGTCCTGCCGTTCTGGCTCCGGCACGGCTGGGACCGCCAGCACGGCGGCGTGATCACGGGCCTGGACCGCGTCGGCCGGATCGTGGAGACGGACAAGGCGATGTGGTTCCAGGGCCGCGCGGCGTGGATGTATGCGACCACGTACCTCACGGTGGAGCGCCGGCCCGAGTGGCTGGAGTTCGCCGCCTCGTGCCTCGATTTCATCCGCCGCCACGGCCGCGCGGCGGACGGCAAGATGTACTTCACCGTGACCCGCGAGGGCCGCCCGCTGCGGATGCGCCGTTACGTCTACAGCGAATGCTTCGCGGCGATCGCATTCGCGGCGCATGCGAAGGCGACCGGCGACGCGCGCTCGGCGGAGGACGCGGCGGCGGCGTGGGCGACCTACCTGCACCACACGTTCACGCCGGGGGTGATGCCGCCGAAGACCGACCCGGCGACGCGCCCGATGCAGGGGGTCGCGCCGCGCATGATCACGATGGTCACCGCGCAGGAACTGCGCGCGCACCTCGGCGAGGTGAGGGTGGGCGGGGCGACCTGCACCGAGTGGATCGACCGCGCGATCGGCGAGATCGAGCGCTACTTCCTCAAGCCCGACCTGCAGGTGCTGCTGGAAGTCGCGGGGCCGAACGGCGAATTTCTCGACCATTTCGACGGCCGGCAGCTCAATCCCGGGCACGCGATCGAGGCGGCCTGGTTCATCCTGCACGAGGCAAAGCATCGCGGGCGTGATCCGCGGCTGGTCCGGCTGGGAACGACCATCCTCGACTGGATGTGGGCCCGCGGCTGGGATTCCGCGCACGGCGGCATGCTCTACCACATCGATGCGCTGGGCCGCCCGCTGCAGGAATATTGGCACGACATGAAATTCTGGTGGCCGCACAACGAGACCATCATCGCCACGCTGCTCGCGTGGCAGCTGACCGGCGACGCGAAGTACCTCGACTGGCACCGTCAGGTGCACGACTGGGCGTATGCCCATTTTCCGGACCGCGAGCACGGCGAGTGGTACGGCTACCTCCATCGCGACGGCACCGTCTCAACCCAGCTCAAGGGCGGGACCTGGAAGGGTCCGTTCCATCTCCCGCGCATGCAGTGGTACAGCTGGCAGCTCCTCGCAGAACCGGGCTGACCCGGGCGGACGCACAGGAGGCAACGGAGGAAACTGAGGCAAGCCGTCGAGGGGTGGCGCAACACCACGTCAAAGCAAGCCAGAGCCGGTTTCGGTCAGCACCCGATCGCTGGCTCTCCTCCGTTTCCTCCGTTGCCTCCTGTGCGTCCGCCCCTGTTTTCGAAATTTCACGCTGCTTCGCCTTGCCAAGCGGAGCGGCGGGGGCCAACCCAGCACCTGCCCATGCGCGTCCTCCATTACCCCGAGTTTGACCGGCTGGAAATCCGCGATCTCGACTCGACGCCCCCGCGCCCGGACGAGGTGAGGCTCCGCGTCGTGGCCTGCGGTCTCTGCGGGAGCGAGCTGGAGTCGTTCAAGAATCACAGCCCACGCCGGCCGCCGCCGCTGGTGATGGGCCATGAGTTCTGCGGCGTGATCGACGCGATCGGCGGCGAGGTCCGCGACTGGCGGCCGGGGGCGAAGGTTGTGAGCAATTCGCTCGTGCCGTGCGGGCACTGCGTGCGCTGCCATCGCGGCGACACCCACCTCTGCGCGGAGCGGCAGATCTTCGGCATGCACCGTCCGGGTGCGTTCGCGGAGTACGTGAACGTGCCGGCGCGCTGCCTGATCCCGTGGCCCGAGCAACTCGCCGCCGAGGCGGCCGCCCTGGCCGAGCCGCTCGCCAACGGCATCCACGTCGTGAATCTCACGCGGCATCTTCCCG
>JAFEGX010000141.1 GCA_018239675.1 Verrucomicrobiota bacterium | reverse complement strand
GAACCAGAACTGGCCGGCGCGCGCGCGCCGCACGCCGAAGACGGCGGGGTCGATGGCGATCGTCTCCTCGGGCTGCTGCTCCTGCTGGGCGGGCAGGCCGGCGGGGATGGCGCCGTAGACGGGAGCGGTGAACAGATGGGCCTGGACCTGCGTGGCCTTGAGGCCCCACTTGCCGTCGGCGAGCTTGTCGACATGCGCCTTGCGGGCGAGGGCCTGCAGGTGCTTGAGGGCGGTGGGCTGGCTGCACTGGAACGTGCGCGCGATCTCGCGGGTGGAGGGCGGCACGCCATGGGTGCGCTGGTACTCGTGGACGAAATCGAGGACCTCTTCCTGGCGTTCGGTGAGCATGGGCTATCAGGTGATAGCCTGTCAGATGATACCCGGAAGGGAGTAATTCAAGCCCATTTCCGCGCGACGCGCGGAAATGGGCTTGAAGGTCGAAAGTCGCAGGTCGCAGGTGACAGGTCGGTCGGCGGCGGTGGGACGGAGCGGCAGAGGTGCGGATTCACCACGAAGCACACCAAGCCCACGAAGTGTCAGCGCCGGATGGAAGAGGCACATCGGCCGCCGAACATCGCACCTCGAAGGCCTGACGCCGGGCGTCATAGCGACGCCCGCGGCTGGCTGACCTGGGACTTTCGACCTGCGCCCGGCGACCTGACGTCTGGGCGCGCCAGCGCGCTCAGACGTCCGCCGGCACCTGCTCGGCGCGGAGATTGCGCCAGCGGGCGAGGACGCGGCGGTAGATGTCGTCCGGGGCGAGGCCGTAGGCGGCACGCAGGATCTCGACGCTGCTGCCGTGCTCGACGAACTTGTCGGGCCAGCCGATCCGCTCGACGGTGACGGGGCAGTCGGCCTCGTGCAGGGCCTCGAGGACGGCGCTGCCGAATCCGCCGGTGACGACATGGTCCTCCATCGTCACGAGCAGCGGGATGCAGGCGGCGTGGCTGAGGAGGAGCGTGCGGTCGAGGGGTTTGACGAAGCGGGCGTTGACGACGCCGACGGAGAGATTCTCCTCGGCCTTGAGGCGGTCGGCGAGCTGCAGCGCGGCCTGGACCATCGGTCCGAGGGCCCAGATCATGAGGTTGGAGCCCTCACGGAGAACCTCGGCGTGGCCGACAGGCAGCGTGGCGGGCTGGTCCTTGAGCCGGGCGCCGGTGCCGGCGCCGCGCGGGTAGCGGACGAACGCCGGGCTTCCGAGCTGGAGGCTGGTGTGCAGCATGTCGACGAGCTCGTCCTCGTCCTTGGGCTGCATGACGGTCGCGTTGGGCACGCAGCGCAGGTAGGACAGGTCGAAGAGCCCGTGGTGGGTCGGGCCGTCGTTGGCGGAGAGGCCGGCGCGGTCGAGGCAGAACGTGACGGGCAGGTTCTGGAGCGCGACGTCGTGGATGATCTGGTCGTAGGCGCGCTGGAGGAACGTGGAGTAGATGGCGCAGACTGGTTTGAGGCCCTTGGTGGCGAGGCCGGCGGCGAAGAGGACCGCGTGCTCCTCGGCGATGCCCACGTCGAAGAACTGGCCGGGCAGGGCGGCGGCGAGGTGGGAGAGGCCGGTGCCGCTGGGCATGGCGCCGGTGATGCCGACGATGCGCTGGTCGGCGCGGGCAAAGCGGACGAGGGCCTGGCCGAAGACGTCCTGGTAGTTGGGCGGCGTGCCGGGCGCGGCCTTCTTGTTCTCGCCGGTGGCGGGATCGTACGGGCTGGCGCCGTGGAACTTCTCGGGCGAGTGGAGGGCGACCTCGAGGCCCTTGCCCTTCTTGGTGAGGACGTGGATGAGGACGGGGACGTCGCAGTGCTTGGCGAACTCGAGGTTCTTGACGAGCGCGTCGAGATTGTGGCCGTCGACCGGGCCGAGGTAGCGCAGGCCGAACTTCTCGAACAGCGAGGACTCGACGAAGAAGTCCTTCGTCTCGCGCTTCCACTTGTGGTACACGCGGTTCATCTCCGCGCCGGTCGGGAAGCTGGTGAAGAACGCCTCCACGTTGTGGTGGAGCTTGTTGTACGTCGGGTTCGTGCTGATCCGGTTGAGGTAGCGGGCGATGGCGCCGACGTTCTTGGCGATGGACCACTCGTTGTCGTTGAGGATGACGATGAGGCGCTTGGTGGAGCTGACGACGTTGTTGAGGGCCTCCAGGGTGATGCCGCAGGTGAAGGCGGCGTCGCCGCAGATGGCGACGACGTGCTCGTGCGAGCCGCGCAGGTCGCGGCCGGTGGCCATGCCGAGGGCGGCGGACAGCGCGGTGCCGGCGTGGCCGGCGCCGAAGGCGTCGTGCGGGCTCTCGGGCCGGTAGAGGAAACCGCTGGCACCGCCGGTCTGGCGGAGCTTCCGGAAGAACTCGCCGCCGCGGCCGGTGAGCAGCTTGTGGACATAGCCCTGGTGTGCGACGTCGAAGACGAACTGGTCCTCCGGCGTGGAGAACACCCGGTGGAGGGCGATGGTGAGCTCGACGACGCCGAGGTTGGGGCCGATGTGGCCGCCGTTCCGGGAGGTGACCGCGATAAGCTCGTCACGGATCTCCTGGGCGAGGACGGGGAGCTGCGCGGGGGCGAGGGCCTTGACGTCGGCCGGGCCTTTGATCGTGTCGAGCAGGCGCGGCGGTGGAATGGCTGTCGGTTCGTTCATCGGCAGGGAGGCGGTCAGCTTTCGCGGCCGGCCTCGAACTTGGTGAAAGCGGCGCCGTCCTTGGACTTCTTGAGCTGTTCGATCTTGAGCTCGGCGTCCTTCAAGCGGGCCTCGCAAACCTTGAGCAAGCGGTTGCCCTCCTCGAACTTGGCCAGCAGGTCGGCGAGCGGGACGTCGCCCGATTCCATCGATTCGACGATGGACTCGAGTTTCCCGAGGGCGGACTCGAAGGAGAGTTTGGCGTCTTTGGCTTCCACGCCGGTACCATGCCCGCGCCGGCAGGCATTTCAAACAAACAATCGCGTCCCGGCGGCGCGGCTGCGGCCATCTTTGGGCTCGCGGCGCCGGCGGAAACCGGTGGATTGGCCGCATGAGTCTTGTCCTGATCGCGACCGCCGCGCTGCTCGCGCTGCACCTGGCGGGTGAACTGGTGCTGGCGGCCCTGAACCGGGCCGAGGTCCGGCGCCATGCCGGCACCCCGCCGCCCGCCGCGGCGGCGATCATGGACGCCGGCACCTACCAGAAGGCGGTGGCCTACACCCTGGAGCGCTCGCGCTTCGGCGTGCTGCGGGAGATCTACGACACGCTGGTGCTGGCGCTGGTGGTGTTCGGCGGGGTGCTGCCGTGGCTCTACGCGGGCATCGTGAGGTGGGGCGGCCCGGACGCGGTCTGGAGCCGCGCGCTGTTCATCCTCGCGGCCGGCGTGCTGCTTTCGGTCCCGGGCCTGCCGTTTGACTGGTGGGAGCAGTTCCGGATCGAGGCAAAGTTCGGCTTCAACCAGAGCACCCCTCGGCTGTGGATCGTCGACAAGCTCAAGGGCGTCGCCCTGGCGCTCGTGATCGGCTACCCGCTGCTCTGGGCGCTGCTTTCGCTGGTGGGCTGGGTCGGGGCGACGTGGTGGATCTGGGGCTTCACCCTGGTCTTCGGCTTTCAGCTGCTGATGCTCGTGCTCTATCCGAAGCTGATCCTGCCGCTGTTCAACAAGCTGACGCCGCTGCCCGAGGGTGACCTGCGGTCCCGGCTGCTGGCGCTGGGCGACCGGACCGGGTTCCGCGCCCAGACGATCCAGGTCATGGACGGCAGCAAGCGCTCGGCGCACTCGAATGCGTTCTTCACCGGCTTCGGGCGGTTTCGCCGCATCGTGCTGTACGACACCCTGGTCAACCAGCTGGCGGCCGAGGAGCTTGAGGCGGTGCTGGCCCACGAGATCGGGCATTACCGCCGCGGCCACATCCCGAAGATGATCGCCGTCTCCGCCGTCATGCTGTTCGCGGGCTTCGGCGTCGTGGCCTGGCTGGCGGGCCAGCCGTGGTTCAATCTCGCGTTCGGCTTCCCGGCCGGTGAGCTGGCGCCGGCGTTCCTGCTCTTCGGCCTGCTCAGCGGACTGGTGACCTTCTGGTTCTCGCCGGTGACGAATTACTTCTCGCGCCGCCACGAATACGAGGCCGACGCCTTTGCCCGCGACGCGATGGGCGGGCCGGCCGCGATGCTTGGGGCGCTGCACAAGCTGGCGCAGAAGAACCTCTCCAACCTCACGCCCCACCCGTGGTACAGCGCCTTCTTCTACTCCCATCCCACGATCGTGGAGCGGGAGCGCGCGCTGACGGCGCGGGTTGGCTGAACGCGCAATGCCGCGCCCCGGCGCGGATGGCCATGGCGGCGGGAACCCTTTGGCGGATTGGTGCCGCGCTGGCGGCTGGCTTCCTGGCCTCTCCGGTCCGGGCGGCGTCCCTCGTCGTCGCGACCTACAACGTGGAGAACTATGGCCCCGCCAACCGCCTGACCGACGACGGCTACCGTGAGGACTATCCGAAGCCCGAGTCCGAGAAACGCGCGCTCCGGCAGGTGATCCGCGCGGTGAATGCCGACGTGCTGGTGCTCCAGGAGATTGGCGGACCGGCCTATCTTGAGGAACTCCGGCGCGACCTGCGGGCCGAGGGCCTCGACTATCCGGAGAGCGCGGTCGTGGAGGCCGCGGATGACGACCGGAAGCTGGCGGTGCTGGCGCGGGGCCGGCTCAAGGCGGTGGTGGCGCACCGCGACCTGACGCTGGCGTACCGCGGCGGGCGGGTGCCGGTGAAGCGCGGGCTGCTTGAGCTGACGGTCGAGGTGGGCGGGGTCGACGTGACGATCTTCGGGCTGCACCTCAAGAGCCGGTTTACAGACTTTGCTGACGACCCCCAGTCGGCCGCGCGGCGAACCGGCGAGGCGGCGGCGGTTCGCGACCGGGTGCTGGCGCGGTCGCCGGACCCGGCGGCGGCGCGCTTCCTCATTTTGGGCGACTGCAATGACGGACGCGCGAGCCAGCCCCTGCGACGGCTGATGCGGCGCGGCGCGACCAAGCTGGCGATGGTCCTGCCGGCGGCGGACTCACGGGGTGAGACGTGGACCCATTGCTGGGCCAGGGAGGAGACCTACAGCCATGTGGACCACGTGCTGGTCTCGCCGGGGCTCCGGTCCGCCGTGCGGGGCGGGGCGGCCCGGATCTTTGACGGTCCCGGGGTGCGGGAGGCGAGCGACCACCGTCCGGTCGTGGTAACCCTGGACCTGGGAAAATGAAAAGCCGCGTCCCGGCGGGGACGCGGCTGCAAGCGAGCCGGACGGTTACTTGGCGATGACCGTGACAGGCACATTCACCTCGCCGGCGCCGTAGCCCTTGAGGAACAGGCTGCCGGTGCCGGGCTTGCCACCCTCGACGGTGACCGTGACGGAGTTCTGGCCCTGCGGCACGAGCACCTCGGGCATGATCACGCTCTCGGGCACGTCGGTGGTGACGTCGAGGAGGAGGCCGCCCGGGGGCGCCGCGTTCGGGACGGTGAAGGTGAGCGGCTGGCGTTCGCCAGTGCGGAGATTGAGGGCGACCGGGGTGACGGTGAGGCTGCTGGCGTCGATCCGGAACGTCCCGACCGGCGAGGTGCCGGCGGCGCTGGCGAGCATGATGCGGTAATTGCGGTTCGGCTCGAGGGCGGGAACGAACATGCTGAGCGCGTTCGGCGACTCAAAGACCGTGCGGGCGGGCGTGTTGTCGAAGTACAGGATGTCCTGCGGGGTGAAGCCGCGGCCGAGGACGCTGACCCGGGCGCCGACCGGGCCGCGGTTGACCTCGAGCGAGAGGACGTAGCGGTGGACGATCTTGGCGTGGGTGATCTCGGTGTAGGCCTCTCGGGGCGAGCGGTTGCCGTTACTTTCGACCTCGAAGTTGACGAGGAAGTAGTAAGCCAGCTCGTCCCGGCCGGCCGGCAGCTGGTAGTCGAACTCGTAAATGCCGTCGGCGAGGGCGCTCTTGTTCATCGCATAGCTCTGGCCGTCGACGATGATGTGGGGCTGGATCGTGTCGGTGACCACGGAATCGACCTTCGGGGTGACGCGCAGCGTGACCGTGTAAATCTGGGACGGGTTTTCCGGCAGCGAGGCCGGCGTCAGGTTCGTCAGCACGACACTGTCGCAGCCGCTGAGCATCGCGAGGGCGAGCAGGGCACCGAGGCCGAGCAGGAATTTTCTCGCGAGGGAAATTCGGTTGGTATGCATTGTCTTTTTGAGTGAAACCAGACGGATTAAAACGTGTTAGTAATGAGTGACCTTGCATCAGAGCAAGCCAAAGCTGAGACGGCCAACCCGTTGGGGCTCTATGTGCATGTGCCGTTCTGTGCCTCGACCTGCGATTTTTGCGCGTTCTATCAGACAAAGCCGACCGCAGCTGGCGTCGAAAGTTTCCTGTCCGGCGTGTCGGACGAGGCCCGGCTGGTCCGGTGGAACCGACCGGTTACGACCGTCTTCTGGGGCGGCGGCACGCCGGGCCTGCTCGCGCCGCGGGCGCTGGCGCGGCTGGCCGAGACCGTCCGCGCGCGGTGCGCGGGCGCGCCCGAGGAGTGGACCGTCGAGCTGGCGCCGGCCTCGGTGACCCTGCCACGCCTGGCCGCCCTGCGCGACGCGGGCGTCACCCGCATCTCGATGGGGGTGCAAAGCTTCCAGCCGGCGCTGCTCGAGGCCCTCGGCCGGCAGCACACCCGTGACCAGGTGTACCGGGCGTATGACCGCGTGCGGGCGGCTGGGTTCGCGAGCGTTAACCTCGACCTGATGTTCGCGCTGCCGGGGCAGACCGAGGCCGAGTGGTCGGCCGATGTGCGCGAGGCCGTGCGCCTGGCACCCGACCATCTTTCGACCTATTGCCTGACCTTCGAGGAGGACACCGCGATGTGGATCAAGCTCTCCCAGGGCCGGGTCAAACTCGACCCCGAGCACGAGGCCCGCCTCTACGAGTCGACCTGGGCGCAGCTCGAGGCCGCGGGCTACGCGCAGTACGAGGTCTCCAATTTCGCGCGCCCGGGTCATGAGTGCCGTCATAACCTCGGCACGTGGCGGATGGGCGAGTGGGTCGGCCTGGGCCCGTCGGCGGCGTCGCAGCACGGCGGCTGGCGCGGTGCCAACGTGGCGAACCTTGCCCGGTGGCGCGACCAGGTGGCGCGCGGCGAGCGGGCGACGGAGGACCGGGTGGCGGTGACACCGGAGCTGCGGGCGGAGGACGCGCTGGTGTTCGGCTTGCGCATGAACGCCGGGGTCGACGCGGCGGAATGGAAGCGCCACAGCCCCGCGGCGCCGTGGGCCGAGGTCGAGGCGCTGTTGAACCGCCTCGCGGCCGAAGGACTCGCGGTGCGCGACGGCACGCGGGTGCGGCTGACGCCGCGGGGCCGGCTGCTGGCCGACGCCGTCGGTGCGGAAATCATGGAGGCGTTTCGACCGCTGGTGCCGGCATGAGAAGCCTGCTTCTGGTCCTGGGCTGCCTGACGTGCGCCCTCGCGGCGTTCGCCGCCGGCGGGCGGCGGGTCGAGTTTTCCTGGCCGACCCCGAACCCGGCGTGGGCCGAGGGGCGGCCGCCGCGCGACTTCCTGCAGCACGCCGGATCGGGCGACCCGGAGTCGGGCGGGTTCGGCGGCGTGCGCAGCGGCGGGTCGCAGTTCCACGAGGGCATCGACATCCGGTGCCTGAACCGCGACCGGCGCGGTGAACCGACCGACCCGGTCACGGCCGCGATGGACGGCGTGGTCCGGCACATCAATGCGGTGGCCGGCGACAGCAACTACGGCCGCTACGTCGTGCTGGAGCATCCCGACGAGACTCCCTGCGTCTACACCCTGTACGCGCACCTTGCGCGCATCGCACCGGGCCTGCGCGAGGGGGCGCGGGTGACGCGCGGCCAGGTGCTCGGCCTGATGGGCCACAGCTCGAGCGGGAAGATCCCGCGGGACCGGGCGCACCTGCACTTCGAGATCGGCCTCATGGCGACGCGCGACTTCCAGTCATGGTACAACTCGCGGAAATTCGGCAGCCCGAACGAGCAGGGCCTGTGGAACGGCATGAACCTGATCGGCATCGATCCGCTCGACTTCCTCGGCAAGTGGCGGGAGCGGAAGCTCGACACCTTCGCGGAGTATTTCGCCCAGCTCGAGCCGGCGGTGAAGCTCCGGATCGCGACGACCCGCGTGCCTGACTTCGTGCTGCGCTACCCGGCCCTGCTGACACAGCCGCTGCCGGCCGGCGTGACCGGCTGGGAGGTGACCTTCGACTGGACCGGCCTGCCGTTCCGCTGGACGCCCCTGACGGGAACCGAGGCGATCGGCCTGGCACCGAACCGGCCGCGCATCCTGGACGTGAACGCCGGATTGGTGCGTCGCGAGCGCAGCCGCACGCTGGTCGTGATGCGTCGCGGCACCTGGGTTGTCGCGCACGACTTGAACACGATGCTCGAGCAGCTCTTCGGGCTGCACTAGGACCGGCCCGGGCCCGGTGCGCCCGCCGTCCAGACGCAAGCCTAGCTCTGGGGCTTGAGCTGCGCGACGAGGGCGGCGAACGCGGGATCGTCCTTGAGGCCGTCGAGATCCGGGTCCTGCTGCATCCAGTCGAGGTCGGTGTAACCGAGTTTCACGGCCTGGTGGAGCGAGCGCAGCGCGTCGCGTTTGCGCTTCGAGAGGGCCAGGCTGCAGGCGAGATTGTAGTGGGCCGTGGCGTTGGTCGGCAGGAGCCGCACCAGCCTGCGGTCCATGCGGAGGCCGTCCGCGATCCGGCCGTGCTTGGTGTAGAGCCCGCCCAGGATCTCCACCACGGCGGTGTAGCTCGGGTCGCGCCGCAGCACCGACTCGAAGAACCGCATCTCGAACTCGGGGTCCTCGCGCTTGGCCATGGATCAGGAGACGCGGCGGGGACAGTTGCCGGTGAGGCGCAGGGTGTCGCAGCGGGCGCTGACCTGCAGGCGCTGGGTCACGGGGCGGAGGCCGAGCTTGGCGGAGACCGTGTTGCCGTACCACTCCATGAATGGGGCGCTGATTTCGAAAATCCGGTCGCAGTCGAGGCAGACCACCTGCGCGACCTGCGTGGTGCCGCCCTCGCGGTTCGGGTGGTAGAACTTCTCGCCCGTGCCGATGTCGACCTCGCGGAGCAGGGCGCTCTCGGTCATGATCGGCAGCGTGCGGTAGACCGTGGCGCGGGAGACCGACGGGTCGAGCGCGCGGGCGTGGTCGAGCAGCTGCTCGGCGGTGAAGTGCTCCTTCTGCGCGAAGGCGGCGTCGAAGATCGCCAGCCGCTGGTTGGTGACGCGCAGCCCCTTCTGGGAGAGAAACACCCGGAACTTGTCGCGCGCGGCGGAGATGCTCACGGCCGGACTGTTTCAACCGCGCCCCCGGCGTGTCAATGCGTTCGTGCGGTCCCGCTGGCGCGGCGCGCGCTTGCGCGGTGGCGGCGGGCGAGACAGCCTGACCCGAATGATCGTCGGGGTTCACCCACTGGCCGGTTTCGACAAGCTGCTCCACTACCGCGTGCCCGAGGCGCTGCGGCCGGAGGTGACGGTGGGTTCGCTCGTGCGCGTGCCGGTGCTCAGCGCCCTGCGGCTCGGCATCGTCGGCGAGATCGGCGCGCCGCGCGACTTCCCGGTCGACCGCCTGAAGGCGGTGGCTCAGGTGGTGCACCCGTTCCCGGCGCTGCCGCGCGACCTGCTCGACCTCGCGCGGTGGATGGCGGGCTACTACGCGTGCGGGGTCGACAGCGTGATCGAGACGATGCTGCCGGCCGCGGTGCGGCACGGCGCCGGGATCAAGGAGGAGAAACTCCTGGTGCTGGCGCGGCACCTCGGAGCGGACGAGCTTACGGCGCTCGAGAAACGGGCCCCGCAGCAGGCGCGGCTGTACCGGTTTCTCGCGCAGCAGTTCCGGCCGCAGAAAAAGGCGCTGGTCCTCAGCCGGCTCAACCTGACCGCGGCCGTGGTGGCCGCGCTGGTGAAGCGCGGGGTGGCGCGCGAGGCCTCGCAGCGGGTGGAGCGCGTGGCCTACGGCGACTTTGTCGACCAGGGCGAGCTGGTGGCCTCGCAGCCGCACGCCCTGAATCCCGCGCAGGCCGCGGCCGTCGCGGCGCTCGGGGACGAGCTGGCGGCGGAGCGCTTCGGCGTGTCGCTGCTGCACGGCGTGACCGGCTCGGGCAAGACGGAGGTCTACCTGCGCGCGATCGACCAGGCCCTGAAGGCGGGCGGCGGGGTGGTGTTCCTCGTCCCCGAGGTGGCGCTGACGCCGCAGACAGTGGCGCGGCTCCGCTCCCGGCTCGAGGCGATCGCCCCGGGCCACCGCTGCGTGGTGTGGCACAGCCACCTGAGCGAGGGCGAGCGGTTCGACGGCTGGCTGGCGCTCGCCACCGGCGCCGCGCGGATCGTGGTGGGCGCCCGCTCGGCCGTCTTCGCCCCGGTGCAGAACCTGCGGCTCATCGTCGTCGACGAGGAGCACGAGCCGGCGTACAAGCAGGACGAGACCCCGCGCTACCACGGGCGGGACGTCGCGGTGATGCGGGCGAAGCTCAACCGCGCCCTGTGCGTGCTCGGCTCGGCGACCCCGTCCCTCGAGAGCTACGCGAACGCGCAGGCGGGCAAGTACCGGCTGGTGGAGCTCCGGGAGCGGGTGGACGCGCGCCAGCTGCCGCACATCGACATCGTCGACCTGCGCATCGAGGCGATGAAGCAGCGGACCCTGCCGGCGCTGTCGCGCAAGCTCCTTGACGCGATGCATGCCCGCCTCGAGCGCCGCGAGCAGACGATCCTCTTCATCAACCGCCGCGGGTACTCGACCGCCATGCAGTGCACGAAGTGCGGTCACACCGAGGAGTGCACGCACTGCAGCATCGCGCTGACCTACCACCGGGCGGACGAGACGCTGCGCTGCCACCTCTGCGGCGACCAGCACCCGGCCCCGCTGCGCTGCCCGAAGTGCGGCGCGCCCGAGATCCGCTGGCGCGGCTTGGGCACGCAGCGGGTGGAGGAGGCGGTCCGCCGGCTGCTGCCGAAGGCGCGGGTCGAGCGCATGGACACCGACACCATGGCGCGCAAGAACCGCTTCCGCGAGGTGCTCGCGCAGTTCCGGGCGGGCCGCATCGACGTGCTCATCGGCACCCAGATGATTGGCAAGGGACTGGATTTCCCGAACGTGACGCTGGTCGGGCTGATCGACGCGGACATCTCGATGCACGTGCCGGACTTCCGGGCGAACGAGCGCACCTTCCAGCTGCTGGTGCAGGTGGCGGGCCGGGCGGGGCGGGGCGACCGGGCGGGCGAGGTGATCGTGCAGACCTTCACGCCCCAGGCGGAGGCGATCCAGTTCTCGCGGCACGCCGACTTCGCGGGCTTTGCGGCCGCCGAGCTCAAGATGCGCCGCGACTTCCATTATCCGCCGTACCGGCACCTGATCCACCACCTGTTCCGCGGCCCGAATCCCGAGAAGCTCAAGTTCTTCGCCGAGCAGTGGGCGCGGAAGGTCGAGCAGGCGCTCGGGACGCGGGCCGAGGTCCGCGGACCGTCGCCGTCGCCGATCGAGAAGATCATGGACGAATACCGCTGGCAGGTCTGGTACTTCACGAATGCGGTGACCCGGGTCGTGCCCGAGCTGGCGCGGCTCCGGGCGGAGTTCGCCTGGCCGGACGACATCACCCAGGTGCTCGACGTTGACCCGATGAGCCTGACCTGACCGGCCGCAGCAGTCTTGACTACCGCCGCCGAAGGCATGGTTTGCAGTGAGCCACCCGCATGGAAAAAGGCGAACACCCGCATCGCGAGTTCTGGAACAGCCGCTACGTGAGCGGCAAGACCCCCTGGGACTTTGGCGGCGTGCCGGCCGACCTGAAGTCCTACTTGAAGGCCCGTCCGAAGGGCGGGCGGGTCCTCATCCCGGGCTGCGGCGCCGGGTACGAAGTCGCGGCCTTCGCGGAGGCCGGCTACGAGGTGACGGCGATCGACCTGGCCCCGGCGGCCGTGGAGCTGGCGCGAAAGCGCCTGGGGCCGGGCCTGGCCGACCGGGTGATCCTTGGGGATTTTTTCACCCACGATTTCGGCGGGCAGGCGTTCGACGTGGTTTATGAGCGCACCTTCATCTGCTCGCTGTGGCCCGACCAGCGGACGGACTACCGGGACCGGGTGGCGGCGCTGCTGAAGCACCGCGGGCTCCTGATCGGTTACTTCTACTACCAGACCCCGGTGCTGGAGGAGGGCCCGCCGTTCGGCTTTGCCTGGGGCACGGCGGACGAGCTGTTCGCGCAGTATTTTCTCCTGGTGAAGGACCGGCCGGTGAACGACTCGATAGGCCTTTTCAAGGGCCGCGAGCGGTGGCAGGAGCGCAGCCGGACCGCCGTGCCGGCGCCGGCCGTGCAGCACTGAGCCGGAAGCATGCAGGCGAACGTCGAGGGTCGAGGAGTCGAATAGCCAGGCGCAGGGAAACTTCGCCAGCGTCGGCCGGCCGGCCGACGCGGCGGATCATCCGCCTCTCGGTTTTCGTCTGCTCGACCCTCGACTGCCTGATTCTGGCTGAGGCGCGGGCGTCTTTCCCGCCTTGCTGGAACGCGGGGCAGGCCTTAAGCCTCGGCCCATGAACCATTCCGCAATACGGATCTGGCTGGTGGGATTCCTCATGCTGGCGTCGCGCGCCGGGGCGCTCGACGCGGCCCTCGTCGAGAAGGCCAAGGGCGGCGACGTCGAGGCGCAGATCAAGGTCGGCATCGCGCACGCCGACGGCGACGGGGTCGCCAAGGATCCGGCCGAAGCCGCGCGCTGGTTCCTGAAGGCCGCGCAGCAGGGTCACCCCTACGCGCAGTACCGCATCGGCGACATGTGCCTGAGCGGGCAGGGTGTGGCGAAAAACGTCGCCAGCACCATGTACTGGTGGCGCAAGTCCGCGGACCAGGGTTTCGTGCTCGGCGAGTTCAACCTTGGCGTCGCATATGCTTCCGGCATCACCGGCAAGGCCAACCCGGCGGAGGCGCTCAAGTGGTTCCGCAAGGCCGCCGACCAGGGCTACGCCCCGGCGCAGGGCAACCTCGGCAATGCCTATTTCTTCGGCACCGGCGTGGCCAAGGACGGCGCGGAGGCCGTGAAATGGTGGACGAAGGCCGCCGAGCAGGGCGATGTGACGGCGCAGAACAATCTCGGGCTGGTGTACTCGAAGGCCAACGGCGTGCCGCGGGACTTCGTGCGGGCGCTGGCCTGGTGGCGGCTCGCCGCCGAGCGCGGCAACCAGCAGGCGAAGAACTCGATCCCGACTGTCGAGCCCCTCATGAGCGAGGCGCAGCTGGCCGACGCCGCGAAACTGGTCACCGAGCTCCGGGCGAAGATCAAGCAGCCCTGACCGGTTCAGTCGGCGTCGTAGATCTCGACGAGGGCAACGCCCTCGGCCGTGCCCTTGGCGCTGACGACTACCGAGTAGACGCCGGGCGGAAGTGCAAGGAGCAGGGCCGCGTCCGCGCTGGCGTCGGTGAGTGCGAAGGCGCCGATGGCCCGGGCCGTGCCGGCGATCGCGCCCGCGTTGTCGTTCAGGCCCCAGTCGTCGTTCGCCGCGATCGCGACCTGGTCGTGGTACAGCGTGAGCACGGGATCGGCAAGGGCCTGGCTGACCCCGTACGAGCGGAGCGCGGGCCCGATGCCGCGGATCAGGACGCGCTTGGGCTGGTTGCCGCCCACGACGAAGCCGCCGATCAACGCGCCCTCGCCGGTGCCGGCCAGACCGCGGGCCGAGAAATTCACGGCGCGTCCGGCGCTGGCGGTCTCGTAGAGCTCGGCGAGCGCGGCGCCGGTCTGCGTGGTGGCGCTCGAGACGAGCATCGAGTACTGGCCGGCCGCCAGGCAAGTTGCGAGCGCCGAGTCTGCCTTCGTGCCGCTGAGCGGAAACGCGCCGACCTGCGTCGCCAGCTCGGGCAGCTTCGCGGCGTCGGCGCAGGTGGTCCAGCCAAAGTTGCGGCCAAGCTCCGAACCCGACTGGCTGACCACCCGGAGCAGGGGATCCGCCAGCGGCTGCGTCACGCCGAAGTCGACCAGCGAAGGCCCGACGGCGCGCGCGAGGAAGGCCTTGCCGTCGCTGTCGCGCACGACCACCGCGGCGATGAGCACGTTCTCGCCGCCGCGCACGGTGCTCCGGACCGAGAGGTTGACGAGCCGGGACTGCAGGGCGGCCGACAGCGGGGCCGCGACCGGGCCGGCCGAGAGGGAGCTCCAGGGACTGCCGGGGAAAGCCGGCGCGGTGGCCGCGTGGGAGCGGGCGTAGAGGTTGGCGGTGCGGGGAAGCGTGATCGGCCCGGTGGCGACCAGCGCGGTGCCCGAGAGCGCGCCGCCGCCGAGGCGCGGATCAGTGCCGTCGAGGGTGTAGGCCAGCCGTGTGCCGTCCGCGGGAGTGACCAGCAGATTGGCGCCGTCGTCCACGATGGTCGGCGGGGCCAGGAACTGCGTGTCGATCCAGGCGGCGCGGCGCGTGACCCAGTCCTTGAGATGGGCGACCTCGCCTTGATAGTCGCCGTACGCGCTGCGGTCGCCCTCCCAGTGACTGGCGTCCCGCTCCGCGGCGATCGTCCCGACGCGGGCGGCGAGGGCATCGGCGAGCTCCGTGAGATTGGCGTCCGACAGCTCGTGTCGGCGCAGCGACTGCCAGCGGTCCACCCAAGCCTGCCGAAAATCGGGATCGCGGGCCAGCAAGCCCCACCAGCCGAAATTCCAGACGTCGACGGCATCGTAAGCTCCGTTCCACCCTGACCAGTCCGCGTCGCGCCCGTCGTACGAGCCGAGCGACCGATCGTAGTCCCACACCGGCCCGGCGACCAGCTTGCCCCCGCGGTCCTTGGTGAAGTAGGTGCTGCGGCGGAAGGCATCGATGTTCTTGGCCAGGACATTGAGGAGGTGGTGATCGATCCACGACGGGCGGTCGAGGTAGTCCAGATAGGTGCGGGTGGCCCAGTTCACCGCGGCGTCGGCCTGAAGCGCGTTCTCGAATTTTTGGACGTAGCCGCGGATGTAGTCGCGCTGGACCGCGGGGAGCTTGTCGAGCTTGGGCTCCTCCACCATCACGACGCAGGTGGCGTAGTCGGGAAAGCCGTGGGACGTGCGCCACGAGTATTTGTCGTCCTGGGGCGGATCGATCCGCAGGATGTAGCCGCCGGTCAGCGCGGGCTCGGTGGTGTCGGAGGCGGCCAGTGTCGCGAGATTAATACGCTGCGGCGCCACGGTGATCTTGTCGGTCAGAACGTAGACGCCGGCGTAGTCGGCCTGATCGAGTCCGTCGGGGCCGTTGTTCAGGAAGACTTCCGCGAACTGCGTGCGCGGCGCCCAGCGGCCGAGCTGGTTGCTCAGCGCATAGACGTACGCGTTGCGAAGGAACGAGCGGTCGTAGGACCACGGCCCGATCAGGATCCAGGAGTCGGCGGCGGGGAGCCCGAGCAGCGGCTGCGGATTGCTCCAGCCGAGGTCGGTGGTGAGGTCGAGCTTGAAGCTCTTCTTCGGAAAGTCGGCGGACGAGAAGCCGTGCACGGTCATGGTCATCGACGTCGCCAGGTCGGGCGCATGCAGCAGGTGGGACGCGCCGTCGGCTCCGGGTGTCCAGGCGTAGAGCCAGGCGGAGTGATCGATCTCGTCCTTCGCCAGCGGGCCCAGCCCGTGGTCATCCAGGACGAGGATCGGCAGGTTGCTCTCGAACCAGTAGACTTGGTTGGAGCCGTTGTTCGCGACCTGGAGATACTGGGCGCTGGCCGCGAGACCGCTGCGCGAGTCGTCGCCGGAAAACACGGCGGCGCGGATCACGGCCGGCGACGGCACCAAGATGGGGCCCGTGTAGAGTTCGGAGCTGGCGGTAGGGTCGGGGAGGTCGGCGCCAAGCTGGGCCGAGGGCGCCGCGATCACATACCGGATCTTCTGGTCGGCGGCGGCGCCGGACAGAGTTACGGTCGTCGTGCCGGTGAACAGGCCGGCCGTCGGGGAGAAGGTGACCCGCTGTGCGAGGATGAGCCCGCGATTGTCGGGGTTGGCGCTGCCTGGGGTGGCGGTGCGGAGATAGCCGGTGGCGCCGCCTTCGCTCTCCTTCGCGGGCTGGGTGATGCCGTAGGAGATGTCCGCCACCTGCGGCGGGAAGGTCGCGGCGTACTCGCTGGCGGCGCTGGTGCCATCGGGCTTGATGAGGCCGAGATATTCGCCGTCGGCATCGAGGCTGAAGTTGGTGTGAAGATTGCCGCCGCTCGTGCGCCGATCCTTGCTCGAGGCAAACACGATCAAGTAACCGTCGGCGGGGACCGAGACAGCGGGGAACGCCCACTTGGTCCTCTTCTTCGCGTTGTCGGTCAGATACCAGCCGGCGAGGCTGACCGCCGTGGAATCGGGATTGTGGATCTCGATCCAGTCCGAATAGTCGCCGTCCTCGTCGACGAGCGTCGTCTTGTTCGACGCCATGAACTCCGAGATTACGGGACTGGCGGGGAGCGGCGTGGCCCCGATGACCAGCGCCGCGAGCAGCCGGCGCAGGTCCAACGAGAACCCGTGACCCGCGGTAGCACGGGCCCCGGTCGCCTGGGTTGAAGCATGGACATTCATCACCTCCGGCGGACGACGAGATCGTCGTCTCAAGCAGTATGACAGACCACGGCCCGGATCGGTGACACCCGCCGGCGGATATAGGGTCGCCTAATCAGGACTGCGGGTTCGGCTAATCCGTCGCCAGAGGCGGCGCGGGACTGCGTGTCTCCTGTGCGCTCGGCCCGGCGCCCGCGGTGCATTGCCAACCCCGGCGCGCGGCAGTATCAAGATGAATCATGTTGCCGCCATTCCGCGCCACCTGCCTCGCGGCTTTGTTCGCGTCGGCGCCCCTGTTCGGCCAGGTGGCCGCGCCCCTCGTCTCGGGGCCGTGGTGTGGGAACGTCACGGCAACCAGCGCAACCGTGGCGGTGCGGCTCAATGCCAGCGGACTGGCGGTGCGCCTCGCGCTGGCGCGGACTGCGGACCTCGGCGCGCCAAGCTATTTCGGCCCGATCACGACGCAGGCGGCGACGGGCAACCTGGCGAAGCTCGACGTTGCGGGCCTGCTGCCGGCGACGACCTACTATTACGCTTTCGAGGTGGGCGGAGCGCTGCGCACCGAGCCGGCGGCGCGCGGCTCGTTCCGGACGTTTCCGCTTGGCGCCGCGTCATTCAAGCTAGCGTTTGCCTCGTGCGGCGACCTGCACGCGGCGAACCAGACCGCCTACGACGCGGTGCTGGCGGAGCAGCCGGTCCTGTTCATCCACATGGGCGACTTTGAGTATTCCGACACGAATTCGACCAACGTCGCCGACTACCGCGGCAACTACGACGCGGTGCTCAACCAGCCCAACGAGGCGGCGCTCTACCGCGGCGTGGCGCTGGCCTATATGTGGGATGACCACGACTTCTGCGGAAACGGGTCGGACTCCACGTCGGTCGGCCGCGACGCCGCGCGCCAGGCGTACAACGAGTCGGCCCCGCATTATCCGATCGCGCTGGCGGCGGGCGGAACCCTGTCTCAGTCGTTCACCATCGGGCGGGTGCGGGTGATCATGACCGACCTCCGCAGCGGCGCCGACCCGCGGGGGCAGGCCGATACGGCGGCGAAGTCGCACCTCGGCGCGGCCCAGAAGGCCTGGTTCAAGCAGGAGCTCATCAGCGCCCGCGACGCCGGATTTCCACTGATCCTCTGGGTCAGCACGATCCCGTGGATCGGCGCGGCGGGATCGGGCGACGACGACTGGAGCGTGTACGCGACTGAGCGCCGTGAGCTCGCGAATTTCATCCGCGACAACGGCATCAGGAACCTGGTGCTGCTGAGCGGCGACATGCATGCGCTGGCCTACGACGACGGCACGCACTCGGACTACGCGGAGGGCGGTGGCGCCCCCCTCGTCGTGTTGCAGGCCGCGGCCCTGACCTCGGCCGGGTCGATCAAGGGCGGCCCCTACTCGGGCGGCCCGGTGCCCGGCAGCCAGCAGTACGGCGTGCTGGAGATCATCGACAACGGCGGTCCCTCGGTCCAGTGCCGCTTCACCGGGAAACGCGTCGGGGAGGGGGCCAAGCTTACCTTCGCCTTTTCCGCGACCAGCGGGGCGAATCCCGGCTATGTGGCGCCGGCGCCCAGCGCCCTGATCAACATCTCGGCCCGCGGCCGGATCGCGAGCGCGACCGACAACAACATCGTGGGCTTTGTCATCAGCGGCTCCGTGCCGCGGACGATATTGATCCGGGCGGTGGGCCCAAGCCTTGCACCCTATGGCGTGACCGATGCGCTGCCAGATCCGACCTTCAAGCTTTACCAGGGCCAGACGGTGCTGGCGGCGAACGACAACTGGGGCGATGCCGCCGCCACGCTGGCCAGCACGTTCACTCACGTCGGGGCGTTCGCCTACGGGGGGATCGCCAGCAAGGACGCCGCCGCCGTGGTGACGCTCCTGCCGGGAGTCTACTCGGTGGTCGCGACCAGTGCGGACGGGGGGACGGGCACGGTCCTGGTCGAAGTCTACGACGTTCGGTGAGTGTGAGCGGGTGCCGGCGGGGCTGGCGCCAGGGGCGCCGCGGCACCGTGCATTGCCGGATTGCACCGCTGCGCCGGGGCCTGTTTGTTCGGCTGCGACGCCCGGGCGTCCAACACACTGCGCGAATGAAGCTCTACTTCATGGGAATCTGCGGAACGGCGATGGGCAACGCGGCGCTGCTGGCGCGCGCGGCCGGGCACGAGGTGCTGGGCGCCGACCAGGGCGTCTACCCGCCGATGAGCACGGTGCTCGCCGAGGCCGGCGTCACGCTGCACGAGGGCTACGACCCGGCCCGGCTCGAACGGCTCGCTCCGGACCTCGTGGTCATCGGCAACGCCATGTCGCGCGGGAATCCCGAGGTCGAGTGGCTCCTCGACACCCGCGCGCTGCCCTGGACCTCGCTCCCCGAGCTGCTGCACGAGTCGGTGCTGAAGTACCGCCGCAACCTCGTGATTTGCGGCACGCACGGCAAGACCACGACCACGGCGCTGGCCGCGTACCTGCTCCGCGAGAACGGCCGCGATCCGGGCTACCTGATCGGCGGCGTGCCGCAGGATCCGCCGACCGGCAGCCACCTTGGGACCCTCGAGGATCCGTTCGTGATCGAGGGAGACGAGTACGACAGCGCGTTCTTCGACAAGCGCAGCAAGTTCATCCATTACGCGCCGCACGTGGCGGTGATGAACAACCTCGAGTTCGACCATGCGGACATCTTCCGCGACCTGGCGGACGTGCAACGGACCTTCAGCCACCTGGCGCGCATCGTGCCGCGGAGCGGGTGGATCGTGCTGAACGGCGACGACCCGAACCTGCGTGCGCTCGGCCCGATGGGGTGGACCCGGGTGGTGCGGGTCGGGGTCGAGGCGGGGAACGACCTGCGCATCGCGGAGTTCGCGGAACACGAGCGCGGCGCCCGTTTCCGGCTGGAGTGGCGCGGACGTGAGTGGGCCAAGGTCGAATGGTCCCAGCCCGGACTGTTCAACGCCCGCAACGCCGCGATGGCGGCGCTGGCCGCCGGCCTGGCGGTGCATCCGGACGACCCGACGCGGCTGGAGCTGGGAGCGCTGGCGCGGTTCCGCGGGGTGAAACGGCGGCAGGAGCTGCGCCTCGACACTCCCGGGCTGAAGGTGATCGAGGATTTCGGCCATCATCCGACGGCCCTGGCGGAAACCCTGCAGTCGTTCCGGGCGCGGTTTCCGGGTCATGTGATCCACGCCGCCTTCGAGCCGCGGAGCAACACCTCGCGGACGAAGGTCATGCAGTCGGCCTTCATGCGGGCCCTTGCCCTCGCCGACGAGGTTTACCTCGGGGCCGTGGCGCGGGCGGAGAAACTCCGGCCCGAGGAACGTTTCGATGCCGAGGCCCTGATCCAGTTTCTCGAGACGCAGGGCGTGCAGGGCCAGACCGCGCCGACCAACCGCGAGCTGCTGGAGCAGATCTTGGCCAACACGCGCGACGCCGGCAGCCGGCCGCAGCTCGTGGTGTTCTTCACGAACGGCTCGTTCGACGGGATCATTGGCCAGTACGTGGAACGCGCCGGCCGGTAAGATGCCCGACGCGGGAGGCAGAGACAGAATACCTAACGCCGAAGGGGCGGTTTCGGTTCTAGTACTCCGGCGTTCGATGTTCGCCCGGCCGTTTTCCGCCGCTACTGGGCCTGTTTGGCGACCTTGTAGACGACCGGCTGCTGGCCCTTGGGGAGCGCGAGCAGATCGTAGTCGTGAAACGAATTGATTTTCACGTCGACGAAGGCGCCGACGGGAAGGTCGCGGGAGACATAGACGCGTCCGTCGATGTCGGGAGCGTCGGCCTCGCCGCGGGCGACGCCCGGCTCGTCCACGAGCACCCGGAGCGTCCGGCCGACGAAGGACTTGGACACATCCTTGGCGATCGCGTGCTGGAGCTGCATGAGGCGGTGCCAGCGGGCCTCCTTCACCTTGGCCGGGACCTGCCCGTCCATCTTCGCGGCGCGCGTGCCCTCCTCCTGGGAGTAGCGGAAGACGCCGAGGCGCTCGAAGCGCGTGGTGCGGATGAACTCGCACAGCTCGTCAACGTCGGCCTCGGTCTCGCCGGGAAAGCCGACGATAAACGTCGTGCGGATGGCGATGCCCTGGATGCCGGCTCGGATGCGGCGGAGCAGGTCGCGAATGTAGTCGCCGGACGTCTCGCGCTGCATGCGATCGAGCATCGGGGCGCTGATGTGCTGGAGCGGAATGTCGATGTAGCGGGCGACCTTGGGGCACTCCGCGATCGTGCGGATGAGCTCGTCGCTCCAGTGCGCCGGGTGGGTGTAGAGCAGCCGGATCCAGAAGTCGCCCTCGATGGCGTTGAGCTCGCGGAGCAGGGTGGTCAGGGCGGTGCCGCGCGCGGAGTCGACCGGCGTGCGCGGGTTCGGCCGCTGCTCCCAGGTGTCCATGCCGAAGAAGGTCGTGTCCTGGGAGATCAGGTTGATCTCGCGGACGCCTTCCTGGACGAGCTGGCGGGCCTCGGCCACGACGCTCTCGACGGTGCGGCTGCGATGACGGCCCCGGATCTGCGGGATGATGCAGAACGTGCAGGGATGGTTGCAGCCCTCGGCGATCTTGATGTACGCGAAATGCCGCGGCGTCAGCCGGAAGCGCGGGGTGTTGTAGTCGGGAATGTAGGTCGACCGCGGCGTGACGAAATTGTCGGGCGTCGGATGGGCGCCGCGCTCCTTCGCGTAGATCCCCTCGATGATCGGGGCGACCTTGGTGACCTGGTCGAGGCCGATGAAGGCGTCGACCTCGTGGGCGAGCTCGCCGGCAAGATCCTTGGAGAAGCGCTGGGCCATGCAGCCCGCGACGATCAGCTTCTGCTCCTTGCGGCGCTTGCGCATCCCGCGGTGCTGGTGGATCTCGAGGATGTGGCCGATGGACTCCTCCTTCGACGAATCGATGAACGAGCACGTGTTGACGATCACGACGTCGGCCTTCTCCGCCTCAGGAACAACGGTCATGCCGGCCTGGTGGAGGTGGCCGACCATGATCTCGCTGTCGACGAGGTTCTTGGCGCAACCGGGGGAGCTGAGACGGACCTTGACCATGCGGGACGGGGCCGGCCGGCCGGGAATAAAAAACCGCGGCGCAAGGCCGCGGTCGGGAGGTTCGGCAGGCGGAGGCGAGCTACTTCTTCTTGGCGGCCTTCTCGCGGGCCCGGCGGCGCTTCATGTAGGCGGCGCGGCGTTTACGTTTGATGTGCTTGTTGAGTTGTTGGCCCATGGTTGGTGAATGAGAGATCGGGCAGTGTCTGGAGCCGCCCGCGGGAGTCAAGTGTCCAGTCCGGCGGTCAAACTTCGCCAGCCCCGCCTCCGTCGGCCGATTCCAGCGGGGATCCGCCGAGGATCTTGTCACCCTCGCGCTGCCAACGGTAGACCAGCGGCGCCTTGGTGCGCTCCAGCTCCTTGTAGAGTTCGGCATGGCTGCGGCGGGGCAGCGTGAGTTCGGCGGCGCCGCTCGCGTCGCAGTTCAGGAGCCGGGCGTAGGGTTTGAAATGTTCCGGCCGGCCGATGATCCGCGAGAGCCCCTCGGCGGGTCTGGCGGCCGGAACCCGGTCGAGGGCGAAGAACGAATACGGCAGGCTGCGCAGGTCGATGCCGGCCCGCTGGCCGAATTTCACCCAGTCGGACATGGCAAAAATCTCGGCCGGCGGCGGCGCGAAGTGGTGACACCAGTCGCGTTCGCGTCCCAGGGCGAGGAGCGGGCACGCCTGCTGGTGGGTGCAGGGCGCGACCACGGTGAAGCGGGCGCGGAACTCGTCGCGCAGGCCGGCGAGCGCGCGGCCGGTCGCGTGGGTGCCGGGCTCGACCCAGATGACTGCCGCGGCGCGATCCACCAGCGCCCGCAGCGCCGCGAGCGACTCGGACGAGAGTTCGGACAGGACATGGCTCACGAGCAGAAGCCCGATCGGCTCGGTGCTGGCCAGGAAACCGGGCGTGACGGCGCTGACGTCGAGCCGCGGGAACGCGCGGCCGGCGGCGGCGGCGGCAAAGTCGGTGGCCAGCGGCGAATGGTCCCAGAGTAGCAGCGAGTCGAAACGGTCCGCCCCGAACGCCGCGACGACGCGGCGGCCGGCAATCCCGCTGCCGCAACCCCAGTCGAGGACGGTGCGGCCGGCGGGCGCCCAGCCGCGGAGCTTGAGCTCGCGCAGCACGTGATCCCATTTCCAGCCGATCCGTTCGCCATAGGTCAGGTCATAACTGGCGAGTTCACTGGCCGACTGCCAGTAGGGTCCCCGGCCGGCCGCGCCGGAGAGAAACGCTTCCCGCAGCCGGTCGAGGGCGGGCCAGTCGAGTTCGGTCCAGGTCATGACGGACAAGAGCGGCGCAGCCCGGCGGCGGTGTCACTCAATAAGTGACACACCGAGATGCGTGGCGAGTTGGTGGTGGCGGATGCCGTAGAAGGCGGCGAGCTGCCGGAGGCGGTCCGCGCGGGCGACGTCCCCGGCGGGGCGGGCCTTGACCGCGGCAATCATGAGGTTCTTCGCGGTGTGCTCGGTGGAGATGAACTCGAACACCTTGGTGCGGTACCCGGCCCACTCGAGCAGCTCGGCGCGCAGCGCGTCCGTGACGAATTCGGCCTGGCGCTCCTGAAAGATCCCGTGCCGCAGTGCCTCGGCCAGCACCGGTGGCGGGCGCAGCTGAGGCCGGAGCTCCTTTTGGCAGCAGGGCGACACGACGAGCAGGGCGGCCTGGGCGGCGATGCCCTTGGCGAGGGCGTCATCCGTGGCGGTGTCACAGGCGTGCAGCGCGATCAGGACGTCGACTTGGTTGAGCGGGGTGTCGGCGATAGTGCCGGCCGCGAAGGCAAGGCTGGAGGCGAGCCCGTGATCGCGGGCGACGCGATTGCAGAGGTCGACCAGCTCGGCGCGGGCCTCGACGCCCTGCACCCGCGCCCTTTCGCCGAGCAGGGTGGCGACCGCGAAGGTCAGGTAGCCCTTGCCGGAGCCCATGTCCACCACGGTCAGCGGCCGGTCCGACGGAAGGGCGGACTCAGTCACGAGATGGCTGAGCAGTTCGGCGAACTTCTGGATCTGGCGGAACTTGTCGGCCATCCCCTCGCGCGGCTGGCCGCGGTCGTTGGTGACGCCGAGGGCCCGGAGCCACGGGGAGTCGGCGGGAATGAGGTGGGTCTTGGCGCGATCATGGTCCGCCGCTGCGGCCGCACCGGCCACGGCCTGCTTCGTGCGCAGGCGGGCGGAGCCATCGGGCTGGCACTCGAGCTGGAGCGTGGCGGTCGGCGTGAACAGGTGGGCGTCAAGGAAGTCTCCGCCGACGAGCGCCCCAAGGCGGGCAAACGCGTCGGTTGCGCCATGGTTCTTCGTCACGTCACGCGTGTCGTGGCGCCACACGAAGGCGAAGTGCGGTCCGGCCTTCAGCTTCACCGGCCGGACAAAGAGATTCTGCAGCGTCGGGTCGGCGCCGCGGTGCTTGCCGAGGGTCAGCTTGACCAGCGTGCCGTCGTCCAGCGCGCGGCGGAGTTGCTCAAGGAAGCGGAGGCGCGCGTCAGCGGTCATGGTCAGCGGAGCGAGAGCGGCCCGACGTACACGTCGACCGGGCTGCGGCGCCACCAGGCGCCGGTCCGGGTGCGAAGTTCGGCATCGGTAAACTGATACTCGTGGCGCACGACGCGGACGAAGCGCGGCGGCCGGACGGGAAAGGGGTTGACGGCGAACAGATCGAGCACCTCCGGGGTGCCGCGCAGGAGATGGACGCAGAGATTGAGCACCCAGGTGTTCTGGTCGGGGGACTCCAAGGCGGCAAACCAAAGCTGCCAGTCAAGCCGCGGCTGGTACGGCGCGACCCAGGCCGGGGCGCGTGTGAGCGAGCCGGGTTTTGCCGGGAGCTCGTAGGCCTTCCAGTCGTGGCCGTCATCGCTCCCCTCGATCAGGAGCTCCGGCCGCGGATGGGTCATGACGGCGAACAGCCCGTAACCGTTGAAACTGCGGAGCGGGTAGGTGACCTCCTGCACCGTGCGGGCGAACGACCAGGGCAGGGCGGGCGCGCCGAGCCGCGGGAGCGAGCCCAGCACGGTGAGGACCAGCGCAAGTCCGGCAAAACAGCGGAGCGGCCAGACGGGAGCGGTGCGAACCGCGGAGTCGGGCGGCGGAGGAACGCGCTGCAGGATGCGCTGCCACCAGGCGTCGTCCAGGGCGAGCAGGCAGAGGGCGGCGGTGAGAAGATTGAAATAGGTGTAGTTGCCCGTGAGGGAAATGAGCGCCATGAGCGCGATCATGGCGAGCGCGGCGGCATGCCGGACGGCGCGAGGACCGAGCAGGGCAAACGGGCCCGCCAGCTCGACGGCAAACATGATCAGGCAGGAAATACGGTGGAACCAGCCAGGCAACTCGTGGGCGTACCAGGCCAACGGCGTGGGCAGCGGCTGGGTTTCGTAGTGATAGAGCAGCGCGGTGCCGTCGCGCCACGTGACGTCGCCGCTCAGCAGCTTCACCGCGCCTGACATCAGCATGAGGCGGAACAGGAGCCAGACCATGAGCCAGCGGCCGAGGGCCGGCGGCTCAAATCGGCGCCAGACCGGGCGCAGCGACCAGGGGGCGAGCCAGATGGCCATGAGCGTGGTCTCGAGCAGCAGGGCGTCCCACTGGTAGCCGTAGAACACCTGTCCCACGCCGCACAGCGAGAGGTAGATCACCCACAATCCGGCCAGGCACAGGACCGGCGCGATGCCGGCGAAAAGCAGCCCGGCCAGGCCCAGACCGGTGCCACACAGAATTGGGATGGCGCGGCCGGCGCCGAGCCACCAGCAGAGGGTCGGGAGCTCGAACCAGGCGGCCGATCCCTGCTGCTGCGCCACCGCCTGCAGGAACTCCCCGGCGGGCAAAAGACCGTGCGGGCCAATGAGCCCGCGCCATTGCACGGCGAACGAGACCAGGGCGATCGCGTGGATGACGGCGAGGGCCCGCAGAAACAGCCACGCGCTGAAACTGAACCGATTGTTCATGGCGCTGGAAACGGTCCTACGCCTATGACGCGGCAGGGCCGACGTCGAGGATGCGTCGACTGTGGCCCATTCCGGGATCCGGAATTTGGCGGGCGAACGCTACGGCAGGAACTCGGTGGTCATCGCCTTTTCCACCGTGATCTTGCCCTTGGCCAGAATGCCGAGGTCCTCGAGCTGCTGGATCTGGGTCGCGTAGCGGGCGGGATCGAGCCGGCCGACCTTGGCGGGACCACCGTCGGCGTCGCGGCCGGTGACGAGCCGCTCGTCGATGATCATCTTCCGGGAGAAATTCATGAAGTCGTCTGTGTTGTTCGGATTGGCCACCTTGAGGGCGGCGTGGGCGGGCGCGGGATCGCCGGCCACGTAATCCTGCCAGCCGCGTACGTAGGCGCGGAGAAAGGCGCGCAGCTCGGCCGGGTGCTCGCGGGCGAAGCGGCGGTTCGTCACGAGGACGGCGTACGAGCGGAAGCCGGCGTCCCAGGTGGAAAGGAACCGCGGCATCTTTCCGCCGGCCTTCACGATGTGGTAGGGCTCGGCGATGTAGTAGCCCTGCTGGATCGCCTCGTTGTTCCCGATGAAGGCGGCGACGGAGAAATTCTGCGGCACGATCGACACGGTGAGCCCGTACTTTTTCTGCAGGAACTTGAGGAAGGCCCACTCGGGGCGGGCGATGATGGTGCGGCCCTGCAGGTCCTCGAATTTGTGGACCGGGCTGTCGGCGTGGATCAGCAGGCCGGAAGGATCGTCCTGGAATACCGCGGCGATCTGGATCACGGGCAGTCCCTCGGCTTGCTGGAGGAGCGTGTTGGTGCTGTCGGCCTGCCCGATGTCGGCCTGACCGGTGGCGACCTTGGGCATGACGAAGGCGTTGGGTCCGCCGGGGATGAGCGTCACGTCGAGCCCCTCCTCGCGGAAGAAACCGCGGGCCAGGGCCTGGTAGAGCCCGCCGTGCTCGGGCTCGGCGATCCAGTCGAGCTGGACGGTGATCTTGGCGAGCGGCCGGTCGGCGGCGGCGAGCGCGGTGGCGGCGCAGAGACCAAGGATGGCTGGAAGGAGACGGCGGAGGGACATGGTGGGGAAGGTTCGGGTGAAGGAAGGGAGACGGAACGCGCAACGTTCGACGTTCAATGCTTAACGTTCAAGTTTCAGGGTGTGATTTTGCACGGGTGGAGTGGGTGACCTGGGGCGCGTTGGCAAGTGCTCCATTGCGTCGCGCAGTCCGTACACTAACCGCAAAAATGCGAATGAGCTGGTCTGACTCGGCGATGACCGATTCAAGCGCCGGTGTGGGCGGGTGGAGGTTGGCGCGGCAGATCAGCCGCAGCCAGCGCTGTGACTCACGCAGCTCCTTCAAACAAATCCGAAGCTTGTGAATGAAGTCGTCGCGCGATTCGGCGGCCTCGGCCTCGCCGTGGTTGGCCTAGGGCGAGGTGGCGCAGCGGAGAAGCTGGCCGCCAACGTGATTGCCGGCTCGAGTGGCCGAAAGCGCCTCGGTGATGGAAATTACTTGGGCCGAGAATTCCAGCAGGCGAAGTTCGAGATCATACGGCCGCTCGGAGACTGAATGTTGCATCCACGCACGTTCAATGACCTGGAGGCCGGTGCGAAGCGAGAAGCCGGCCAATGCGCGGAATTCGGTCAAGTGCCGTCAACTCGCGGAACGCCGAACACTGAACGCCGAACGTCCAACGCCGAAGCTAGACCTTCGAAGTCCGGCGTTGGGCGTCCGGCGTTCGACGTTCGTCTGGTCGCTCACCGATCGGCCCTCTCATACGAGTCGTGCCAATGATGCAGCGCCAGCCAGCTCAGGCTCAGCACGATCGCCACAAAGATGAACCCCAGCACGCAGGTCACGGCCGCGGTCGCGAACAGGGCGGGATACTTGGCCTGGCTTGAGTAGATGATCGCCTGGAAGCCCAGGCCACCGCCGTCGCCGGCGGAGCTGCCGGCGGTGTAGTCACCCACCAAGGCGCCGATCGGGGCGAGGGTCGCGGCGATGCGGAGACCCGTGAAGAAATAGGGGAGGGCCGACGGGACCCGCAGCAGGAAGATCTCCTGCGCCTTGTTGGCCCGGTACATCCGGAAAAGCTCCACGAGGTTCCGGTCGGTCGAGATCAGGCCCTGCGTCGTGTTCACCACCAGCGGGAAGAAGCAGATCAGGAAGGTGATCACCACGACACTCTTCAACCCGGCCCCGACCCACAGGACCAGGATCGGCGCAAAGATGATCACCGGGGTCATCTGCAGCATCATGAGATACGGGTACAGCGAAACCCGGACGAGCGACGAGAGCGACAGCGCGAGGGCGAGACCCATGCTGACCAGGATGGCCGCGGCGAAGCCCAGCAGCGCACCCTCGGTCGTGTTCAGCGTGGCGCGGGCCAGCGAGTCGCCGTTCTCCCGGAACGCCCCCAGGATTTCGCCCGGTGTCGGCAGCAGGAACTGCATCTCCTCCGCCATCGCGAACCGAATCGCGTACCACACGGCGATGAAGAGCGCGCCGGCCGCCGCCGGCAGGAGGATCGACTTGAGCCGCGGGTTCATGCGTGGACGGGCTGCGACGCCTCTTCCACCGAGCGGAGCAGGCGCGAGACCTCGGCGACCAGGTCAAGGTATTCCCGCGACAGCCGCGTCGCCTCGGTGCGCGGGTAGGCGAACGGCACCGCGATTTCCGCATGGATGCGCCCGGGCTTCGCGGCCATCACGACGATGCGGTTCGAGAGAAAGACCGCCTCGGCGACGGAATGCGTCACGAAAAACGCCGTCCACGCCTGGTGCTCGCGGATCGCCAGGAGCTCCTCGTTCAGGTGCTCGCGCGTCATCTCGTCGAGCGCGCCGAACGGCTCGTCGAGCAGCAGCAGCTTGGGCGAAAGGGAAAGGGCCCGGGCGATCGAGACGCGCATCTTCTGCCCGCCGGAAAGCTGGCGCGGATACGCGGCTCCGCGGTCGCCGAGGCGGACAAGCTCGAGCACCCGCCGCGAGATGGCCAGGCGCTGCTCGCGACCGATTCCGCGGAGCTGCAGCGGGACGCCGACGTTGTGGGTGACCGTCAGCCACGGGAGCAGCGTGGGTTCCTGAAAGACGAAGGCCAGCTCGGCGGCGGCCTGGTCGGGCGTCTGATGGCAGACCGTGACGCCGCCATCGGTCAGCGGCGTCAGGCCGGCGATCAGTCTTAGGAGGGTGGATTTGCCGCAGCCGCTGGGGCCAATCAGGCTGACGAAGTCGCCTTCCCCGGCGGTGAGATTAATCCGGTCGAGCACCACCGGCCCGGCGCCGAAGCGCTTGGTGACGTCGCGAAGCTCGACGAGAGGCGGAGTGGGCATGGGACGCGGAACGAGGCGGAAACGCTCAACGTTCGACGCGCAACGTTCAACGCTCAATTCCAGCTTCCGGCCGACTGCCAAGGCCGGAAACCCCAACGCCCAGTTTCGCGGCCGCGCAATGGAAGGCCGACCACGCCGTGTCACGCAATACGTGACACCGGTCTGAGACTCAGCCGATTGGGTCTAAGGACTGAAAGTTGAGCCCGGGCTTGAGCGTTGAGCTTCGAGCGGTGACTTGAGCTTTCAGCGAATCGCGGTCGTGGAAACCGGTTCCGAGAACGGGCGTCTAGAGCGTGGTCAATTCAGCCCGGGTGGAGTGCAGGGTCTCAGGGTCCTGCCTCGATCCGAATTCGGAGAGCTCAAGTTCCCGCTGCGCCCGGAGCGTGGCGGCGCGTTGGGGACAATGCGCTCGCTCGCCTCCAGGTTAAGAGCTGACCCATTTCGAACGATGAATGGCGGGTCTTTGTCCGAACCAACAGGGCGGACTCTGCCCGACGACAAATGCGTGCCCCGCGCTACTTCAGCTTCGCGAGCGCTTCCCGGGCCTGATGGAATCCCGGGTCGGCTTTGAGAGCGGCCTCATAGGCGGCGCGAGCCACGGCGACTTGGCCGCGTCTCTCCGCGATGTTGCCGAGTCGCCAGTGCACCGGGGCGTAGCCGGGGTCGTTCTTGCCCGGGGTGAGCTCGAGGCAGCGCCGCAGGACCTGCTCGCCGCGGTCAAGGTGCTGCCCGGTTTGCGCGGCGGCCCGGCCGATGGCGTAGAGCAGCGTGTAGGAGTCGGGGTGGCTCTTGATCGTTTCCTCGTAGAGCGCGAAGGCCTGGTCGATCTTCTTTTCCGAGAGGTAGAGCTGGCCGAGGACGCTGGCGCCCATGAGCGCGTCGCGCTTCCGGATCTCCTCGGCCTGCTCGTAGGCCTTGCTCATGCCGCCGCCGGCGAACGGCGGGGCGGAGCGATAGAATGATACCAGCCCGTTGCGGGCCTCCAGGCTGTCCGGGTCGAGCTGCACGGCGGTTTCCAGAGCATGCTGGCACTTGTGCGCGAATTCGAGTTTCGCGAACAGCCCGGCCTTGGCTGCGGCGTCGCCGTAGGCGCCCCCCAGTTCGAGGAAATACTTGGAGTTTCTCGGATTGAGGGCGGTGGCCTCCTCCAGCCGGCGGATTGCCTCGGAATTGTCGCCCCGCCGTCCGGCGAGCACGCCCAGGTAGTATCGCGCTTCCGCATTCTGCGCCTCCGTGGTGGCGATGTCCTTGAACGCGGCGCGGGCCTCGGGATAGCGCTTGGCCTGAAACAGGCTGAGCGCCTGATCAAAGTTTGGCGCCGCCTGCAGCGCCGAACCAAGCAGCCCGAGGAACAGGGCGAGGCGGTACCGGGATGACATGGTGTCTGGCAAACCCGAGAACTCGACCGGATGAAAGCAGATTCTGCGCCGGCGCAGGCGGCATTTCAACGGGAGATTGCCGCCAGGAGGCGCAGGCAGATCCGGAGCGCAGCCTTCAGCCCTCACCGCTTCGGAGCAAGGTCGATTGGGCTCAAGGGCGACTGGACGGTGCCGGCGGGTTTCCTAGGGAGGACCGATGCGGACGACCAACGCGGCGTGGGGCGCGGGATGGGGATCGCGACCCTCGAAGCCGGCCCAGCCGCTCCGGGCAATCACGTGGATCCGGCTTCCGGCGAAGGTGGCGAGCGACAGATCGTCGAGACGGGGTTGGGCGGCGGCAAGGACCTCGCTCGAGGTGACGCGCCGGTAGTCACGATCAAAGGTCAGCCGCACCACCCGCTGGGGCGAGATGCCGTTCTGCACCGCCACGACGCGGTCGCCGTCGGCCAGCAAGCCGTCAAGTCCGAGCTGGGTGAAGTTCGCCACGGGTGGGATCAGGACCGGTCGCCGGGTGGCCAGGTCGATCCGCCAGAGGCCGTTGGCGTAGTCGGACACGAGCAGCAGCCGGCCGCGGTCCACCAGCGCCAGCCCCTGGAGTGAAGCGAATTCCGGCGACTCGAGCCAGGGCTCCAAACGCGTGCCACCGGGGGCGAGTCGCCAGATCACGGGCGCCACGCTATCGGTGGCGTAGAGCGTGCCGTCCGGCGCCAGCAGCAGGTCACCGAGGCAATGGTCGCGGCCATCGGCGTCCAGCTCGACGCGACGGCGGATCTGACCGGAGTCAAGATCCAGCGCGCAGATTCCACCACGCCCCTTCAGGGCCGGCGCAAAGCCCTTGATCTCGGGCAGTGCGGAGGTTGAGAGCCAGAGCAGCCGGCGTGGCTCGTCGACGGTGACATTAAAAACCCCCTGTAGGTCTCCGTCGGGCGGACTGAACCGCGTGACGCGTCCGTTGGCGTCGCGGCGCCACACGCACCGCTGCCGGACATCGCCGAAAAACCACTCGTTCATGGCGGCGCGGCAGGCGACCCCCTCGATGATGGAGTCCATGGCCGGAAGTTCGGCCACGACCTGGGCGGCGCCGGAGGGCCGGGCATTATCGGCCAGCGCGGAGTAGATCGCCGAGTACGCCGGCAGTTTCCGGAGCGGGGCGAAGTCGGGGAGATTCTCGAGGCGAACGACGATCCTGAGATCAGCCAACCGGCGCAGCGTGGTAATCGCCGCGTCGGGCTGGCCTGCCCGGGTCTGGGCTGACGCCAGATTGACCAAGTCGCGCGGGGAATCCGACCGCAGGTCCACGGCAGCTTCGCATGCGGCCAGCTCCGCGACCAGGTCACCGCGGGACCGGGCCTCGGCGGCGGCGCGGCGGAGCGCGGGTCGGGACGGCGCGGCCGAGGCAGTGGAGACCAGGCAGAGAAAAGCCAGCGCGAAGCGGAGCATGCGTTTGACGGTTGGCTGACCTCCCGACGGTCGGAAGTAGCTGCCGGGCGGTCAAGCCGGCTGCGGTGTGCGGCAAATGCGGCAAGGGCAGCAATGCGACGTCGAAATCCGAATCTCTCCGGGGTCCGTGAAGGACGGCAATCCACAGATCTCGCTGGAAAGACAGGCAACCGCCCAACACCGACTGTCAAACGTCCAAGCCACAAAGTCGCGACGCACCGCCCTTCTCTGGTGCCACGGTCGTGTCACGTATTGAGTGACACGAGCGCCTAACGACGAGCTGGTGGGCCCGCGCAGTTCGTAGATGGATCAGGCAGATGCACTGCGCGAATGACGCAACCGTGCGCAGGCATTGCTGGAGGCCCAGGTGAACCTCGCACGGAGGACGTCAGGCGTCGGCCCCCTCGCGGTGCAGGTGGTGACGGGTAGATCGACGCCGGTTCTGCGGCCGTGCCACGTAATAAGTGACACGAGCGCATCGTGAACAGGCGGGAAACCGGGAGTGGTCCGCGGATGGCGCGGGTGGGGCGCAGCTCGGACTGCTTGACGGCGATGGAGCTATGTGGAGATCAGGGCGAATTTCGTACGGCAGAGACGTTCGGCGGGGGACGCTCAACGTGCAGGTGGTGACAGGCAGATCCACGCGGGTACTGCGTCCGTGTCACGTATTGAGTGACACGAGCGTATCGTGAACAGGCGCGAGGGCGGGAGTGGTCTGCGGATGGCGCAGGTGGGGCGCGGCTTGGATTGCCGGACTGCGCTCAAGGCGGGCTGGAGGCCCAGATGACCGCCGCACGACGGGCACCAGGCGTCCTAGACCCGACGCGCAGATCGTGAGGGGACGATCGCCGCCGGCGGCGCGGATGCGTCACGCGATGCGTGACACGGGGCCAAAGTTCGGCGGGGTGAATGCCGGGCGCTGGGCGCCGCTGCGGGGGGCGCTACTCGTAACGCAGCGCGTCGATCGGATCGAGCTGGGCGGCTTTCCGGGCGGGATAGAATCCAAAAAACACGCCGACGGCGGCGCTGAAGACAAAGGCCACGACCACCGCGGGCGTGGAGACGAGCACGGGCCAGCCGTTGAGGGCCGAGACAAACTTGGAGGTCCCGATGCCGAGCAGGATGCCGAGGATGCCGCCGAGCGAGCTGAGCACGACGGCCTCGATGAGGAACTGCAGCAGGACGTCGCGGCCGTGGGCACCGACCGCGAGACGGATGCCGATCTCGCGGGTGCGCTCCGTCACGCTGACGAGCATGATGTTCATGATGCCGATGCCGCCGACGATGAGGGAGACGCCGGCGATGGCCGCCAGCAGGAGAGTCATGGTCTTCGACGTCGCCGTCGCGGCCTGGGCGAGCTCGACCTGGTTACGGACGGTGAAATCCTGGTCCTTGCCCTGGCGGCGCTGCATGAGCGCATCGGTGATGTCCTGCTGGACCTTCGGGATCTCCTCGGAGCTGACGGCCTGGACGAGGATCGAGGCGATGTTGGTCCGCTTCGAGAGCCGCTTCATGTGGCTCGAGTACGGGACGATCACCGTGTCGTCCTGGTCCTGGCCGAAAAGATTGAAGCCCTTCGGCGACAGCACGCCGACGACCTTGAACGGGATGTTGCGGATGCGGAGCGTCTGGCCGATTGGGTCCTCGCCGGGGAAGAGCTGATCGACGATTGTCTGGCCGATCACAGCGACCTTGGCGACGCTGCGCACGTCCTGGTCGGAGAACATGGTGCCGCGGGCGACAGGCCAGGTGCGGATCGTGACGAAGTCGGGGCCTTCGCCGATGATCTGGGTGTTCCAGTTGAGGCCGTTGGCGAGGACCTGGTCGCGTGAGCGGACCTCGGGACTGACACCCACGACCCCGGCGACCTCGCGGGAGATGGCGTTGGCGTCCTCGAGGTTGAGGGTCGGGGCGCTGCCCCAGCCGCCGCGCATGGCGCCGCCGGTGAAGCTGCCGGAGAACACCGTGATCACGTTCTGGCCCAGGCTGGCCACCTGCGCCTCGACCTGGGTCTTGGCGCCATTGCCGATGCTGACCATCGCGATAACCGCCGCGACGCCGATGATGATGCCGAGGGCGGTGAGCATCGAGCGCAGCTTGTTGCGGCGCAGGGCGCGGAGGGCGACGATGAGAGTGGAGCTGAGGCGCACGGGGAGCTAAAGGATCAAACGCCAAACCGCCAAATGCCAAACGGTCAGCTGAGGAAGAGTAATAAGTGGATGGGGAAAACTCGAGGGCATCGGCGCTAGCCGTTTGGCGTTTGGCGGATTGGCGGTTGGAGTTTCGAAAAGCTAGTTGGTCAGCTTGGCGGCCGATTCGGCCTCGCGGAGCCGGGCGAGCTCGACATCGGCCAGCAGGCGGTCGGTCACGACATGGTCGCTCACGACGCGGCCGTCGCGCATGACGAGGTTGCGCTTGCAGAAGCGGGCGATGTCGAGTTCGTGCGTGACCATGACGATGGTGATGCCCTGGTCGTTGAGCTTCTGGAACACGCCCATGACCTCGACGGAGGTCTTGCTGTCGAGGTTGCCGGTGGGCTCGTCGGCGAGAAGGACCTGCGGCTGGTTGACGAGGGCGCGGGCAATGGCCACGCGCTGCTGCTGGCCGCCCGAGAGCTGGTTGGGGAAATGGTCGGCGCGGTTTGCGAGACCGACGACCTCGAGGCACGCGAGGGCCCGCTGGCGCATGGCGGCGCCGGACAGGCGGTGCTGGCCGTAGAGCATCGGCAGCTCGACATTCTCGAGCGCGGTGGTGCGCGCCAGCAGATTGAACCCCTGGAACACGAACCCGAGCTTGGCGTTGCGGAGATCGGCGAGCTCGTTGCGGCCGAGCTCGGAGACATTGGTGCCGTCGAGCAGGTAGGTCCCGCGCGTCGGCCGGTCGAGGCAGCCGAGCGTGTTCATGAGCGTCGACTTGCCCGAGCCGCTGGCGCCCATGAGCGCGAGAAACTCGCCCGGTGCGAGCTCCAGCGACACGCCGCGGACGGCGTGGACCGGCACCTCGCCCGAGTCGTAGATCTTGTGGATGTCCTGAAGCTTGACGACGGAAGCCATGGCGGGCCTCAGCGGCCGGGTGGGCGGCCGCCCATCGGCCGGCCGGAGAAGGGATTGGTGGTCACGGTGGGACCCGAGGAGGCCGAGCCGTTCGAGACCGACGTGATGATCACGTCGCCGTCGTTGAGCCCCTCGACGACCTCGGTGACGACGCCGTCGGAGATGCCGAACTTGGCGGAGACGGCCTCGGGGTGCTGGGTCCGGGGATCGGAGCCGACGAGACGGTAGACCGTGCGGGTGACCGGCGTGTTGCTGCTGCCGCGGTCACGCCCGCCCCAGCGGCTCAGGTCCAGCTCGATGCCGCGGGCCTTGGCGAGTTCCTGGACGCGGGCGATGACGTCCGGCGTCGGCGGACCGCTGCCGAACGAGAAGCCGGCCTCGCGGAAGATCTCGCGCATGACCTTGCGGCGCTCGTCCTCGGACATGGGCTTTGGCGCCGGCGCTGCGCCGGCGGCGGTCGCGGCCGGCGCGGGGGCCGCCTTCGGGAGGAGATTCTCGGGGATGCGGGCGCGGAGGGCGGCGTTGGCCAGCTTCAGGGCGTTGGCGCGCTGGGCGACGATGATGGACACGTTGGCAGTCATGCCCGGCTTGAGCTTCAGGTCGGCGTTGTTCACGTCGATCATCGTCTCGTACGTGACGACATTCTGTTCGGTCTTGGGCGCGTTGCGGATCTGCGAGATCCGGCCGCGGAACTGGCGGTTGGGATAGGCGTCGACGGTGAAGGTGACCGACTGGCCCTCGGCGACGTTGCCGATGTCGGCCTCGGCGACCGACGTGCTGATCTGCATCTTGGTCAGGTCATTCGCGATCGTGAAGAGCGTCGGGGCGTTCAGGCTGGCGGCGACGGTCTTGCCGACCTCGGCCTGGCGGTCGATGACGATGCCGTCGATCGGGGAGTAGATCGTGCAGCGCGAAAGGTCGACCTTGGCGCTGTCGACGGCGGACTGCTGGATCTGCAGCTGGGCCTGCGCCTGCTGGAGCTGGGCCTCGGCCTGGTCGAGGTCCTGCTGGGCAACGAGATTCTGCGCCCGCAGCTCGCGGGTCCGCTCGGTGTTGAGCCGGACGAGGTTGAAGTTGGCCGTGGCGTTGGCGAGCTGGGCCTGCGCGGAGGCGAGCCGCGACTGGTACGTGGCCGGGTCGAGGCGGGCCAGGACCTGGTTGAGCTTCACGCGGGAGTTGAAGTCGACGGCCACCTCATTGATCAGGCCGGAAATCTGGCTCGAGACATCCACGGACGTGACGGCCTGCAGGGTGCCGGTGGCCGTGACAGTCTGGGTGATGTCGCCCCGGCTGACCGTGACCGTGCTGTAGTCGAGCCGATCCTCGCCGGCGTCCCGCCAGAGATACCAACCCACGCCACCGGCAAGGACCGCGAGCACAAGTATAACAAGACCGAGACCGCCGAAGCGTTTCGAATTAGCCATGATGGATGCAGGAAAAGGAGAGATTGCGCGCGCTTCTGGCAAACCAAACTCCAACGCCGAAACGCGGAGCGTCCGACAGAGGCGCAAGTCCTGAGACGCGTTGGAGGGCGCGAGGTTACGTGGGAAGGGAGGTGGAGCGCTCGAGCCTTGACCTTCAGCGCTCAGCGTTCAGCTCGCGGCTGTTGCCGCGAAATAGTCGGCGTAGAGGCGTTCGAGGAATTTGTCCGGGAGCGGCCGGGCTCGCCCGGCTGAGGGATGGTGCACGAGGGCGGCGTCGAGGAGACGGGCGTCCGCGGGGAGAATCTCCCAGCCGGCGAAATACATCGTGTCCCGCACGCCGAGGATGGCGGCGGTGCTGATCAGTCGGTCGGTTCCGAGATGGCGGTCCATCACGCGCCGCGGGTCGGTGGGATAGAGGTACGACTGGCTCGTGGGGACGTAGAGCACGCGGTTGGCGCCGAACGCCGCGACCCAGCGGTGGATGGGCCAGGGTTTCGGCTCGGTCTCCTCCCAGGCATAGTGCCACACGGCAATGCGCACGTCCGCCGGCAGGTGCGCGAGATTCTCGGCGACGTAGTCATCCTGCCACCAGCAGTTCGCCATCACGAGGTCGAGTCCCGGCCGCAGCTGCCGGGCGCGCGCAAAGAACGCGGCGAGGAACCGGGCGTAGGCGCGGTTGTGCCACGCCCGACGGATGGGCAATGGCTCGGTGAATAAGTCACGGCCGGTTTCGGCGCGGAATGCGGCCACCGACTCAGGATTGAAGCGGTCGGGGTCGCTCTCGGTGGGGTGCACCGCGAGGCCGTCGGCGGCCGGGTAGAGCGCCAGGACCTCCTCCAGCGTGTCGTACAGGTAGCGCTGGGTGAGCGGGTGCTCGAGCGCGAGGCCGTGATGCGGACCGGGCGTGCCGTCGGCGTTGCGCCGCTCGGCCTCGGGATGCGCGCGGCAGAAGTCGCGGGCATGACCATCGGTTGTCAGCATCAGGTAGACCTTCACGCCGCGGCGGTGGGCGTGCGCGATGACGGCACCGAGAAAATTCTCCGCGGCGTTCCGGCAGTGGCGATCCCGGAGCGTCGGGTAGCGCTGGGACGGGTAGGCGAGCGTGTAGCCGTTGACCAGGGTCCAGAGCCGATTGAAGCCGTGGTCGGCCATCCAGTCCACCAGGCCGAGCCACTGGTCCTGGCTCCATGCCGCGAGCGGATGCGACTCCTGACCGGTGATGATCGGATAATCCCCGCAGCCGAGGAAAACGTAGTAGCCGGCCTCTTGGCGCGCGGGGACCGGGACCGGTTCGGCGGCCACGAAATAGTCGCGGCCGGAGAGCGTCGCGTGGTCGCTCCGCCCGGTGGCCCGCAGCGCGTAGAAGCCGGGTCGGGCCAGGCGGCCGGCGAAACGCCAGGCACCCGTGGGGAGACGTTCTGCCGGGCGGTCAGCGGTGAAACCGGGAAAGCTGAGCGTGCAGTCGGCGAGGGCGAGGCCGGGGGCCGCGGGTGCGACCTCAAAAGTGAACGGCGCGCCGGGCAGGATCGTGCGCGTGGCGGCGTGGACGACGAGGTCCTCGGCGGGAGCCAGCGGCGCGGCCATGGCCGGTCAGGCGTAGGCTTTCTTCAGGGCGGCGGCGACGTTGGGCGGGACGAAATGCGAGACGTCGCCGCCGTACTTGGCGACCTGCTTCACCAGCGAGGAGCTGGTGTAGCTGAACTGCTCGTTCGGCATGACGAAGAGGGTTTCCACCGTGGGCTTCAGGTGGCGGTTCATCAGCGCCATGTTGAACTCGAACTCGAAGTCGGACAGCGCGCGCAGGCCGCGGATGATCGCGTCGGCCTTCTGGGCCACGCAGAAATCGACCAGCAGGCCGTCGAAGTTCATGACCGCGACGTTCTTCAGCTGGGCGACGCTGGCGTGGAGCAGCTCGATCCGCTGCTCGGTGGTGAAGAGCGGCGCCTTGCCGGGATTGTCGGCGACCGCGACGGTGACGCGGTCAAAGAGCTTCGCGGCGCGCGCGAGGACATCGAGATGACCGTAGGTGATCGGGTCGAACGTGCCGGGGTAGATGCAGTGGCGCATGACGGGCAAGGGCAGCTAGGCAGGAAATTCGGCCCGGGGAAAGCGCGAAGCGGGTGAAAAGCGCGGCCGGCGGCGGCGCGGCCGGCGTGATCCCGCCGGGCTTGCCTTCGCGCCGGGGGCCGTATCTGGTGACTTCACGCTGTCGCGCATGAAGTTCAGCCTGCCCAACTTGCTCACGCTGTCGCGCATCCCGATGATGTTCGTCGTCGTGGCGCTGCTGCACCTCAGCTTTTCCTGGTCGGCCACGATTTGCTTCTGGCTCTACATCGCGGCGGCGCTGACCGACTGGCTCGACGGCAAGATCGCGCGGCAGCGGGGCGAGGTCTCGTCGTTCGGCCGGTTCATGGATGCGGTCATCGACAAGGTGATGGTCATCGGAATCATGATCGCGCTCGTCAGCGGAGATTTCTTCTATGGCTACGACACGACCGCGCTGGTCCTCCTGCTGCTGATCCTGGCGCGGGAATTCGCGGTGTCGGGCATGCGCACGGCGGCGGCGGCGAAAAACATCGTCGTGGAGGCAGACGCGGGCGGGAAACTGAAGGCCTTCGTGCAGTTCAACGCGATCGGGTGGCTCATCGGCTGGCGGATGTTCTCGCAGGATTTTCCGGACCTCTTCCGCGGCGAGCAGCACCAGTGGGTGACGGGCGTCCACCTCATCGGCATTCTCCTGTTCGTGCTCTCCACCGTGCTCACGCTGACCTCCGGCTGGTCCTACTTCCGCCGTCACGGTCACGTGGTCCTGAGCTGACCGCATGCGCCTCGAGCAACCGATCTGGCCGCGCTTTCTGCCGTCGCAGACGGTGCTGAACATCGCGACTTTGGGTCCGGTGGGCCGGAAGCTGCCGGCGCCCGGCACCTGGGGCTCGGTCGCCGGCCTGCTGTACTACACCGTGTTTTTCCTCGATCGCGTCGGGCTGGTCGGGACCCTGCTCGTGACCGCCGCGGTGGGCTACCTGGCGGTCGCGTTTTGCGGCGAGGCGGAGTTTCGGCTGGGCCGGAAGGACCCGGGCGAGGTGATTCTCGACGAGTTTGTCGTGATGCCCCTTTGCTTCCTCGGCTGGCCGGCGCAGGTCGGGCCCATGCCGCGGTGGGCGGTGCTCCTGGCCGGATTCGCGCTGTTCCGGCTGTTCGACATCCTCAAGCCGTTCGGGATATCGAAGCTGCAGGACCTGCCCGGTGGCTGGGGCGTGGTGATAGACGACGTCGCCGCCGCCCTGGCGGCTTGCGGCGCGCTGCATCTGGTCGTCTGGATCTGGCGGATGAAAATGTAGGCGGCACGGGGCTGAAGGCCTGGGCGGCGAACTTCGAACCCGGTGTTTCGCCACCAAGGGCACGAAGCACACGAAGCCCAAGCGGTTTAGTGCTTCGCGATCTTCGCGTTCTCCGCGGTGAACTGGAGCGGGAGCCAACTTTGGTTTACCGCGAAGTTCGCCACGACCGCGAAGAACCTGGCTTGGGCTTCGTGCCCTTGGTGGCGAATCCAGGTCGAGCGGCGATGCCCGACGTCACTTTTTTCCGGCGCGTACCGCGAACTCGATCCGGACGCTGCCGTTGATGCCGAGCTCGGTGCCGTCGGGGCCGTGGACGGCGCGGCCGCCGAAGATCACCAGGAGATGGGTGCGGGAGCGTGCCTCGGGGGTCCGGGTGAGCGGGATGATCAGGTCGGGACGAATCGAGAACACCTGGTGGTTCTCGTCGGACAGCAGCGAGGACGTGCTCCAGTTGCCGGTCAGAGCGACGCGGAAGCGGGTGTAGTCGCGGGTGACGCCGGCGGTCAGCGTGTTGGAATTCGTGTGGAGCTGGTTGCGGCCGAAATTGGGGGCCAGCGGCGAGTGGGAGACGAAATTGGAGCTGATGCTGGTGTAGCCGATGATCTTGAGCGGCTCGTTCAGGACCTTGGAGAACGAAACGTACGGCACCAGGTGGCGGTGGCCGTCGGTCAGCTCCGCGGGCGGGTGGTCGAGGGGCGACTCGAAGTCGGTGCCGACGCTCCAGCCGATGGGATGGCCGGGGGCGATCGTCTCGTCGTATTTCAGGCCGACGCGACCCTTCGAGAAACCGTAGCCGGCGGAGTCCTTGATCCCGTGCGTGAGGTAGGACTCGGCCTCGCCGTTGAGCTCGAGATGGTCGGTGACGTGGGCGCGGACGCCGACCGGGACGCGGATGTAGTCGCGGCGGATGAAGTCACCCAGGTGGGGACGGCTGTAGAACCGCAGCGGGACGGGGCCGCCGACATTGAGCCTGTCGAACGGATTGATGCTCGGCAGGCGCTCGAGGAGCTCGCTGATGTCCCAGGCGCCGCTGGACGGGACGTCGGAGTCGGACTGCGCGAGCAGGGCAGGCGAGCACGCAACGGCGAGGGTGGCCAGGCAGGCACCGAGACGGAGCCAGGAAGGCTGCGGGCGGCTGACGGACATGCGGCGATTCAAGGAAGGATATGGAGGATTTCGGCCGGCAGCCTAAGGTGCAAGCCTTGCTGCAGGACGTCCACTGACACCACGATTCCACCGGGGTTCGAGGAATCGTCGACAAAACCCTCGAGGCCGCGGAGCGGGCCGCGGTCCACCCGGACGCGGCGGCCGCGGGCGAGGAGGGGCTGGACCGTCAGCTCGTAGCCGCTGGCGACGATGGCGCGCACGTCGGCGAGCTGGCGGAGGAACGGCCCCTCATCCGTCACGGGAATCAGCCGCGCCAGAAGGTCCTGCTGGTACATCCGGGACCGGCGCTCGGCCGGGACCTGGGCGAAGACATAGCCCGGGAAAAGGGGCTTCGAGAAGCGCTTGGTCCGTCCGGGATAACGGCGGACGCTGGCCAGGACCGGCAGGTAATGCTCCACCCCTTCGGCGGCGGCGAGGGCGGCGAACTTCTTCTCGCAGCGGGGCCGGGTGTGACAGACGTGCCAGCGGGCAGCGGGGGCGGATCGCATGAGTCAGGGACGACGGGCGGCGAGCAGGCGCAGGGCCTCGAGGTAGCCCGGGAAGCCCTTGCCGCCGATCATGGCGACGCAGGCTCCGGCGGTCATCGAATGCCGGCGGAATTTTTCGCGTTTCCGGATGTCTGAGATGTGAACTTCCACCGCGGGCCGGGCGGAGGCCGACAGGGCGTCGCGCAGCGCGATGCTGGTGTGCGAGTAGGCCCCGAAATTCACGATGAATGCGTCGACGCCGTGGTCGGTGTGCCAGTGGATCCGGTCGATCAGGGCGCCCTCGTGGGCGGACTGAAAGAACGACAACGACAGACCGAGCGCCCTGGCCTCGGCGCGCATCAGCCGCTCGAGATCCTTCAGCGTGGCGCGCCCGTAGATCTCGGGTTCGCGCTTGCCGAGGCGGTCGAGGTTGGGCCCGTGGAGGACGGCGACTTTCTTCATAGGGGATTGCCGGTGGCGATGAACTCCCACGGCAGGCGGAAGCGCCGCGACAGCTCGGCGGCAAGGGCCTGCACGGCGTGGACCTCGGTGGCGTAGTGCCCGCACAGGTAGAGATTGAGCTTCTCCTCCTGGGCGCGGTTGAAGTGCTCCTCGCGCAGTTCGCCGGTGACCAGGGTATCGACCCCCTCGGCGGCGAGGAGCGGGACGGCGCTGTTCCCGCTGCCCGAGCAGAACGCGACCTCGCGGGGCGCGGCCGAGCCGAACTCCAGGGCGATGACGCGAGGGTAGAGCGACGCCAGTTTCCGCCGGATCGCGGCGCGGGTCCGCCGGCTGGGAGCGATCCACCCGATGCCTCCGCCCTCGTTCGGAATGAACGTGCGGCGCGGCTTCAGGCCGAGCTGGCGGGCAAGCAGCACATTGTTGCCGATGCGGGGGTGCGCATCGAGCGGCAGGTGGTTCGAGTAGAGCGCGCAGTTGCCCTTCACGAGCGTGGCGACGCGCTCGTAGGCGGGTCCGGTCAGCGGCCGGGGCATGTCCCAGTACATGCCATGGTGCACGATCAGGAAATCGACCCCGGCCGCCACGGCGCGCTGGAACGGCACGACGCCGGCGTCGACCGCCGCCCCGATCCGCGTGACGCGGCCGCGGTTGGCCAGCTGGAGCCCGTTGCAGGCGCCCGGCGCGTCCTGGAAGGCGGCGCGACGGGTGCGACGGTCACAGTAGGCAACGACTTCGGCGAGGGTGGGCATGGCGGGGGAGAATCCGGCTCTCATGTCCGGTAAACCACCGGGGAAAAGTCACGAGCCAAAAAACAAAGGCGGGCAACAGGATGGGCGCCCCGCCCCCGGCCGATGGTGGGCGGGATGGCATTCGAGTGGAGCGCAGTCGCCAACACGCAGGTCGGGTTACCGTGCGGTCGTGGAGCGGATGAGCGTCAGGCCGAAACCGTGCTGGTGGCTGCCCATCGGGTTATCTGCCCTCGACCGCATGCTTCCGACTCAGCGCACGGGGACGAGGCGCCCCACCGGATCGGGGCGGACAGGCGGCACGAAAGTGCGGAATGCGGAGGCCGAAACTCGGCTTGGCCTCACGCCAGCCGCACCAGCTCCGGCGTGGCCGGCACGTCCTTGATGATCTGCGACGGCTCCGGACCGACGCCGAGATAGCGCAGATTGGGCAGGCGGTCGGCCGACGGCCACGGGGCGCCATCGAAGGCAACGTCGAGGGTGGCCTTGACCATCGCGGCGACGTAGCGACGGGCGTTGGGCGGGAGCTCGCCGAAGCGGCGGACCGACGAGATGTCCTCGGCCCAGCCGGCGTGGCGCGAGTAGACCGGGCGGAGCGCCCGACGGACGGCCTCGTTGCGCGGGACGTGCTGGTAACGGCGGCCGGCGGCGTCCTCGTAGGCGGTGCAGATCTGGAGTTCGCCCCGCCAGTCGCCCGCGTAGGTGAGGGCGTCGGCCTTGTTGATCATCAGGTCCTGGCAGCCGCCGTAGCGGATCGCGTCGCCCTTCTCGACGGCGTCGTACCAGCCGACCATGCGCTGGCGGCCGGTGCTCGTGCCGAACTCAAGCTGCTTGAGCTTCACGGCGAGCGGATGGGCGTCGTCCATCCGGGTGAGGAACGTGTGCGTGCCGACCTTGGTGTCGTAGGCCTTGGCGACGCCGAACGTGTGGATCCGCTGGACGGGGATGCCGGCGCTCTCGAAGAATTCCGGCGTCGAGGTGTGCGACGCGGTGACGTTGGGCGAGAACCCGTGGCGCTTGTCGAGCCAGTAGGCCTGGCCGAACTCGCCGATGATGGTGCGGCCGGCGTGGAGCTCGCGGAGGACCAGCTCGCGGACCTCGCCGATGTTGCGGGCGAGGGCGGTGCCGGCATTCCAATAGGCCGCGGTGACCGCCTCGAGATTCAGCGAAAACGGCGTGGCGCCGCGGAAGCGGGTGAAGTCGAACTCCTCCGCGGGAAAGACGCCCAGCTCGATCGCCTCGGCATTGGCGCGCTGCTCGGCGGCGGTGAGCTTGTCGAAGAAGCCGGCGAAGGTCTCGGGACTGACCCGGCAGACATGCTGGATCGTCCGCAGCGCCCGGTCGGCCCGCTGGGCGAGCTTGCGTGCGAAGAAATTCGGGCCGGCGAGAAAATCGGAGAACGTGACCTGCCACTGGCCGACCTCGTCGAGATAGGCCGGCGTGATGCCGCGGCCGGTGGAGCCGCGCGGCTCCTCGGCGAGGATGGCCGTGCGGTAATCCTCCCACGCGAGGTCGAGCAGGCGGTGGGAGAGGTCCGAGACCATCGTGCGCTCGTCGATCACGAGCCGCGAGAGGACCGCGTAACCCTTCTTCTCCAGCGGGCGGGTTTCCCACCAGACCTTGCGCGGGTCCGCGACCACGCCGCTGCCGATACAGAGATGGGCGGCGTCGCGGACGACGACGCCGGCGGGGAGCAGGTTTAGCTTGATGCCGCCGGCGGTGTGGCCGGAATTGGCGCCGCCGTTGACCTTGAGCACCACCGACACGGGGTGGGCGGTGCCGCGGAGCTCGTCGGCGACCTCGGGAATCAGTCGGCCCTTGCCTTCATCGCCGAGGGAAATGCCGACATCGGCGATGAGCTGGCTGGAAAAGGGGAGGAGGGACATGGCTGGAGGGCAGCCAGAGTCGAAGTCCTCGGTTGCCGAACAGCAGAAACCCCACGCGCCCGCCCCGGGCAAGATTAAAGCGGACGCATGACGCGCTCAGCGCTGCGCGCTGGAGTCGAAGGTGACACGTCGAAAGTCGAAGGTCGTTTAGCCCTGTGCGCCGGCGGCGAACGTGAGACGTCCAAAATTGAACGACGGCAGTCGCTGGCCGACCTTCGGCTTTCGACCTGCCGACCTTCGACGCGCCGGCGCCGAGCGCCGGCGCTAGCCCTTGCGCGTCGAGACCTCGACCACGTCGTGCGGGGCGGCCTCCTTCTGGCCGGCGGGGCTGACGTGGATGTAGCGGGCCTTGGCGCGGAGCTCGGCCAGGTTGGCGGCCCCGAGGTAACCCATGCCGGACTGCACGCCGCCCACAAGGCTGGCGAGCACGTCGTCGACGGAACCGGAAACCTCCTTGAGGGCCTCAATGCCCTCGGCGGCGACCTTGCGGTTGCTGTCATTCTTGTCGTGACCGTAACGGGCCGCACTGCCGGCCTTCATGGCCGAGAGGCTGCCCATGCCGCGGTACTGCTTATACACCTTGCCGCCGATCTCCATGATCTCGCCCGGCGCCTCGCGGCAGCCGGCGAGCAGGCCGCCGCAGATGACGGCGTCCGAGAGGGTGAGGGCCTTGACGATGTCGCCGGACTTCGTGATGCCGCCGTCGGCGATGAGGCGGACGCCGAGCTTCTTCGCGGCGGAACCCGCGACGTAGAGCGCGGTGAGCTGCGGGATGCCCACGCCGGCGACGATGCGCGTGGTGCAGATCGAGCCGGGGCCCTGGCCGATCTTGATCGAGTTCGCCCCGCAGTCGGCGAGGAACGCCACGCCGGCGGCGCTGGTGACATTGCCGGCGATGAGGGTGAGGTCGGGGAACGCCTTGCGGACGAGCTTCACGACCTCGCCGACGCCGGCGGTGTGGCCGTGGGCGGTGGAGACGGCGATCGCGTCGACGTGCTCGCCGACCAGGTGGCCGACGTGCTCGAGGATCGCGTCGCGGTCGAGCGAGCCGTCGGGCTTGCGCAGGGGCGACAGCGCGGCGCCGACCACGAGGCGGAACTGCGAATCGCGGGCCGGCTTGCGGCGGGACTTGGCCTCGGAGGTGATCTTCTCGACGTCGGAGATCGTCACCAGGCCCCGAAGGTGCCCGGCCGGATCGACGACGAGCATCTTGTTGAGCCCCACGTTGGCGGAGAAGAACTGGTCGGCGGCCCGGATCGGGTCCTTGGCCACGGCGCGCTCCTGCTCGGTGATGAGCTGGGCGCGCGGGGTCATGACGGCGGCGACGGACTTGGACTTGTACCGCTCCTTGACGACGTTGCCGGAGAGGAGGCCGACGAGCTTGCCGGCGGCGTCGACCACGGGGAAGGTGGAGAACGCGAACCGCTTGGCCTCGATCATGGCGAGGACGTCGCCGATCGACTGGTCCGGGGTGACCGTGATGGGGTCCTGGATGAGCCCGTGGATGTGGCGCTTCACCCGGGCGACCTCCTTAACCTGCTCCCGGGCCGGCATGTTGTAATGGATGAGGCCGAGCCCGCCGTTGAGGGCCATGGCGATGGCCATCCGGGACTCGGTGACCGTGTCCATGTCGGACGAGATGATGGGGATCTGGAGCCGGAGGGAGTCGGACAGGGCGGTGGACGTGTCGGCGTCCTTGGGCAGGATTTCCGAGTAAAGCGTGGCGAGGGAGACGTCGTCGAACGTCAGGGCCGTGGGCAGGCTCGCGCGGAAGAAGGCATCGGCCGGCTGGTAGAACTCGGCGTCGAGGCCGGCGGCGGAAGTCGTGGCAACCTTGGTCATAGGGTTGCCATGAACGAAGTAGGCGCCCGGGCGGGAAGCGCAAACAGAATTTCGGGTCCGCGCGGCTGCACCGGCCGGCGGCGGCGCGCGAGCGAAAAAACGGTTCGTCACTTTCCGTTTGCCCGCGCTCGCACCACTCGCTCACATTCTGCGCTTTCATGTATCTCCAGGCGCTAAAATTGCACGGCTTCAAGTCCTTCGCCGATGCCACCACCCTTCGATTTGAACCCGGCGTGACGGCCATCGTGGGCCCGAACGGCTGCGGCAAGTCGAACATCGCGGACGCGATCCGCTGGGTGCTGGGCGAGCAAAGCGCAAAGGCGCTCCGCGGCGGCAAGATGCAGGACGTGATCTTCGAGGGCGCCGACACCCGGAAGGCCTCGCAGGTGTGCGAGGTCTCGCTGCTCCTTACCGAGTGCGAGAAACAGCTGGGCAGCGAATTCCACGAGATCGAGATCACCCGCCGCGTCCACCGCGACGGGCAGAGCGAGTACGCCTTCAACGGCCAGCCGTGCCGGCTGAAGGACATCCACAAGCTCTTCATGGACACCGGCGTCGGCCGGACCAGCTACTCGATCATGGCGCAGGGCCAGATCGACCAGATCCTCTCGTCGAAGCCCGAGGAGCGTCGCGCCGTGTTCGAGGAGGCCGCGGGCATCACCAAGTACAAGTCCGCCCGCCGCGAGGCCCTCAACAAGCTCGCGCTCACCGAGCAGAACCTCGCCCGCGTCGCCGACGTCGTGGCCGAGGTCACGCGCCAGATCGGCAGCCTCCGCCGCCAGGCGTCGAAGGCGATGCGTTTCAAGCGGCTCAGCTTCCGCCTCCGTCACCTCAGCCTCGCGTGGAGCAGCCGGCAGCACGGCCAGCTGGTCGCCGCCCTCGGCGAGCTCGAGGCCAAGGTCGCCGCGCTTCGCGCCGATGCCAACGCCCGCCACGCCGCGCTCGAGGGCCAGCAAGCCCAGCTCGCCGAGAAGAAGGGCAGCCGCGGCCGGCTCAACCAGCGCGTCCAGGACGCCCAGCAGGCCGTGTTCGACCTTCGCTCCCAGAAGGAGGCCGCCGAGAACCAGGCCAACCTCGCCCAGATCCGCCGCACCGGGCTCGAGGAGCGGCTCGCGTCGTCCCGCGACAACCTCGGCGAGCTCGAGATGCAGCTCCGCGAGGTCACCGCGCAGGTCGACAGCGGGGCGCAGGACAAGCAGCTCCAGCTCGGCCTGCTCGGCAGCAGCGACGCCGTCTTCCAGCAGCGCAACCGCGACCTCAGCGTCGCCGAGGGCGAGCTCGGCCGCCTCGAGCAGGAGCTGCAGCAGGCGAAGTTCGAGCTGCTCCAGCTCGAGAGCACCGTCGCCCGCCTCCGCACCGACTGCTCCGGCTACGAGGTCGACCAGAAGACGTCCGTCGTGCGCCACGACGCCGTGGCCCAGGAGATCGGCCAGGTCCGCGACCAGCATGCGGCCGCGACCAGCACCGTGGCCGAGCTGACCGCGAAGGTCGAAGCCGCCCTGGCCGAGAAATCGCGCACCCACAACGAGACCACGGCCGCGCAGCAGGCCATCACCGACCTGACCCGCGAGTTTCGCGACGCGCAGCGCCGCCTCCAGGAAATCGACCGCCAGCTCGCCCAGCGCACCGCCCGCCTCCGCCTCCTCCAGCAGCTGCAGGAGAAGTGGGAGGGTTTCGGCGAGGGCGCGAAGGCCGTGCTCCAGGGCCGGCTCGACGCCGCGCTGGCCGGCGCGAAAGTGGCGCCCATCACCCACGGCCTTTCCGTCCGACCCGAGTTTGGGAAGGCGGTCGAGGCCATCCTCGGCTCGGCCGCCGAGGCCATCAGCGTCAGCGACCTGGGGACCGCGCAGCGGATCCTGGCGCAGCTTGAGTCCGAGCAGATCGGCTCGGTCGTGCTGCGCGTCGCCGACTGCGGCGCCGGGCGCGACGGCACCGGCGAGCTCCCGGCGGGCCTCGTGCGCGCGCTCGACGCGCTCCACGGCGTCGAGGCGTCCCATCCGGCGGCGGGCATCCTCGGCGAGTGCTTCGTCGCCGACGACCTCGGCGCCTTCCTTGAATACTGGAAGACACACCCGGAATTCGGCTTCCTGGCCGTCGCCACGCGCAAGGGCGACCTTGTCGACCGGCGCGGGCTGGTCTACGGCGGCCACCACAGCGCGCGGAAGTCGGCCAACAGCATTGTCCAGCGCGAGATTGACCTGCGCGAGACCGCGCGGGCCCTGGCCGACGACCAGCAGCAGCATGACGACCAGAAGGCGGTGATCGACGGCCTGGGCGGGCGCCTGGCGGCGGCCGAGCAGGCGCTCGAGCAGCGCCGCGCGGAGGTGCTGGCGGTGACTCAGGTGGTCGCGGCCGCGCAGGCCGAGCAGCGCAACGCCCAGCGGGCGCTGGAGGAGGTCGCGAACCGCCTCCGCCGGATGGACGGCGAGCTCGTCTCGCTCGAGCAGGCGCGCAACGAGGCGCATGCCCGCTGGGAAAAGGCGCAGGCCGGGCTGGCGGAGGCCGACGCGAACGCCGCGGCGCACCGCGGGAAGATTCACCAGCTGGAGGTCCGGATCGGGGAGGTGCGGACCGACCGCGACGTCAAGCGCGAGTCGCTCGCGCAGGCCCGCCTCGAGCTGGCCGAGCGCCGGCAGAAGGTCGAGGTGCTCGACCGCGGCCTCACCGAGATGGAAAAGCGCCGCCTGCAGCTCGACGACCTGCTCGTGCAGCGCCAGCAGGAGATCGAGACCTGGGCGGCGCAGATCGACGAGCTGGGCCGCGACGCCGAGGCGCAGCGGTCCCGCGCCGCGCAGATCGCCGACACCCTCGGCGTGGCGCAGGACCAGGTCGAGAAGGTCCGCGTCGAGCTCGTGGGCCTCGAGCAGGAAATTACCGGCCTGGAAACCGCCGAGCGGGCGCTGCACAGCGAGTCCGAGGCCGCGCACGACGAACTGAGCACCCACGAGGTGCGCCTGGCCGAGACCCGGCAGCGCGCCCAGTTCCTCGCGGAGGAGGTGCAGCGCGAGTTCCAGGCCGACATCGCCACGCTCGACTGGAAGCACCTCCTCTGGCACGCGGACGACGAGCCCGAGGGCGTGAAGCCGCTCGACCTCGACGAGGACGACGACAGCGAGGCGAAGCCCGACGCGGCGGCCCAGGCGGCTGACGCGGGCGCCGTGGTGGAGGCCAAGCCGAAGCCGTCGCGGCGCCGCAAGGTGAAGGAGAAGGGCGAGCCCACCGCCGAGGACCTGGCGGCGCTCGACGCGACCAACTGGGACGAGATCAAGTCCGAGGCCGATGCCCTGCGGGCGCGGCTGAACAGCATGGGCGCGGTGAACCTGGTCGCGATCGAGGAGTACGCCGAGCTCAAGCAGCGGCATGACTTCCTCACGACGCAGTGCCACGACCTCACGACGGCGAAAGCCGAGCTGCTCAAGGCGATCGACGAAATTAACCAGACCTCGCAGCAGCAGTTCGAGGTGACCTTTGCCCAGATCCAGAAGAACTTCGCCTACACCTTCGAGACCCTGTTTGGCGGCGGCCGGGCGGCGCTGGAGCTGATCCAGGCCGAGGACATCCTGGAAAGCGGCATCGAGATCGTGGCGCAGCCGCCGGGCACGAAGCTGAAGAGCATCACGCTCCTCTCCGGCGGCCAGAAAACCCTTACGGCGGTCGCGCTGCTGTTCGCGCTCTACATGGTGAAGCCGTCGCCGTTCTGCCTTCTGGACGAGCTGGACGCGCCGCTGGACGAGTCAAACATCGGCCGATTCACGGACCTGCTGAAGAAGTTCGTGAGCGATTCCCAGTTCATCATCATCACCCACAACAAGCGCACCGTGTCGGCGGCCAGCGCGATCTATGGCGTGACGATGGAGGAGCGGGGCGTGTCGAAGACCGTCTCGATGCGCTTCAACCACGAGCGCGGCGAGGCCGAAGTGCACGCGCCGAACATTGCCGAGTCGGTGAGCAACGCGAAAGCGCCGGCGCCTGCGCCGACTCCCGCCTGAGGAGGCGGAAGAATTGCGGATCGCGGATTGCGGATTGCGGATTGCGGATTTTGATCTGGCTGCGGGCCTCGCTCGTTCGCGGCGATCACTCAATCGTATCTCGCGTCACCTAGAGTGACTTGGCGCGCACGCCAAATCCGCAATTCGCAATCCGCGATCCGCAATTGTCCGCGGCCTACAGGATCAGGTCCGGCGGCACGTTTGCCAGGGCTTCCTCGATCGTGGTGAGGCCCATCTTGACCTTCAGCATCGAGTCCTGGTGGAGCGTCTTCATGCCGTTGCGCATCGCGATGCGCTTCAGCTCGGCGACCTCGAGCTCCTTGTTGATGCCCTCGGTGAGCTCCTCGCTGTTCACCATGAGTTCATGGATGCCGACGCGGCCCTTGTAGCCGGTGCCGCCACAGGTCTGGCAGCCGTTCGGGTTGGCCTTGAAGATCTGGCCGGTCCAGCCGTCGAGCGCCTTCGCGATGATCTCCTTTTCGCGGCCCTCGGCCGGCGCCGGCACCTTGCAGGACTTGCAGACGCGGCGGAGCAGGCGCTGGGCGCACACGCAAACGAGCGAGGCGGAGATGTTGAACGGCTCGACGCCCATCTCGCCGATACGCGCGACCGTGGACGGCGCATCGTTGGTATGGAGGGTGGAGACGAGCAAGTGGCCGGTGAGCGCGGCCTCGACGGCGATCTGCGCGGTCTCCTCGTCACGGATTTCGCCGACGAGGATGATGTCGGGGTCCATGCGGAGGTAGCACCGGAGGGCGCGGGCGAAGGTCAGGCCGATCTGCCGGTTCATCTGCATCTGGTTGATGCCGGCCAGGGTGTATTCGATCGGATCCTCGGCGGTCTGGATGTTCACGTCCGGCGTGTTCACCTCGCCGAGCGCCGAGTAGAGCGTCATGGACTTGCCCGAGCCGGTCGGGCCGCAGTGGAGGATCATCCCGTACGGCTGCCGGATGCACTCGCGGTACTTGGCCAGGTTCTCGTCGGAGAAGCCGAGCGCCGGGAGCGGCAGGGTGGACTTCTGCTTGTCGAGGATACGCATGACCACCTTCTCGCCGTCCTTCATCGGACCGGTGGCGACACGGAGGTCGATGTCCATGTTCTTTTTCGTGAAACGCTTGAACACGATGCGGCCGTCCTGCGGCAGGCGGCGCTCCGAGATGTCCAGGTTGCACATGATCTTGAGGCGCGTGACGAGGGCG
>JAFEGX010000140.1 GCA_018239675.1 Verrucomicrobiota bacterium | reverse complement strand
GTCGTTCAAGAATCACAGCCCACGCCGGCCGCCGCCGCTGGTGATGGGCCATGAGTTCTGCGGCGTGATCGACGCGATCGGCGGCGAGGTCCGCGACTGGCGGCCGGGGGCGAAGGTCGTGAGCAATTCGCTCGTGCCGTGCGGGCACTGTGTGCGCTGCCACCGCGGCGACACCCACCTCTGCGCGGAGCGGCAGATCTTCGGCATGCACCGTCCGGGGGCGTTCGCGGAGTACGTGAACGTGCCGGCGCGCTGCCTGATCCCGTGGCCCGAGCAACTCGCCGCCGAGGCGGCCGCCTTGGCGGAGCCGCTCGCCAACGGCATCCACGTCGTGAATCTCACGCGGCATCTTCCCGCCGCCACTGCGCTGGTGATCGGGGCGGGCCCGATCGGCCTGTTCTGCCAGCAGGCGCTGCAGGTGCTGCGCGGCAGCCGCGTCTGGGTCGCCGATCTCAGCCCGGAGCGGCTGGAGGTCGCGCGCCGGCTGGGGGCGGCGGGCGTGATCAATCCCCGCACGCAGGACGCGGCGAAGCACTTACTCGAGGTGACGGCCGGGGAGGGGGCCGACCTCGTGGTCGACGCCGTCGGCGCCGGCGTCACCAAGCGCACTTCGCTTGAGGCGCTGCGTCCGGGCGGCTCGGCGGTCTGGATCGGGCTCCACGAGAACTCGATGACCCTCGACTCCTACGGCCTGACGCTGCCGGAACGCCAGGTGCTCGGCACCTATGCCGCGAAGATCGAGGAACTGAAGCACGCCCTCGACCTGATGGCGTCCGGCCAGGTCGACGCCCAGTCGTGGGTGCAGCGTTTTCCGCTGGAGGAGGGGGTCGCCGCCTTCGAGCGGATGCTCGCTGCGAAAGGCACCGACCTCAAGGCCGTGCTCTGCCCGTAGCGGCGGCGAAAAGCTCGATCTTAGCCCCCGGCTGCGCACGCTCCTGTTTTCACCCCGCACCCCATGAATCCGTCCCCCTCCCGCACCCCGGTCGCGAACCGCTTCAAGGGCAAGGTCGCCCTCGTCACCGGCGGCACCAACGGCATCGGCTACGCCATCGCGCTCGAGCTCCTGCGCGAGGGCGCGCAGGTCGCGGTGAGCGGCCTCCCGGCCGACGCCGAGGAGGGCCGCCGCGCGTTCGCTGCCGCGGGGCACGCGCCGCTGATCCTCGCCGGCGACCTGGAGCACGAGGCGTTCGCGCGCCAGCTCGTGGCCGAGGTGCTGGCGAAGCTCGGCCGCATCGATTACCTCGTGAACAACGCGTTCTCGTTCCTCGCGAAGGGCCTCGATGCCACGCGGGCGGACTTCGAGCGCTCGTTCAATGTCGGTCCCTTCGCCTTCGCGCAGCTGATCCAGCTGGTGAGCGAGCCGATGAAGCGGCAGGGCGGCGGCGCGATCGTGAACGTCTCGAGCATCTCCTCGTGGGTCGCGCAGCCGAACCGCTGGACCTACAACACCGCGAAGGGCGCGGTGGCGCAGCTCACGCGCTGCGCCGCGCTGGACCTCGCACCGTTCAAGATCCGCGTGAACAGCGTGAGCCCCGGCTGGACCTGGACGCGCGAGGTCGACAAGGCCGCCGGCGGCGACCGCGCGAAGTACGACCCAATCTGGGGCCAGTACCACATGCTGGCCCGCATGTGCCATCCGGTGGAAATCGCCGGCCCGGTCCTCTTTCTGCTGAGTGATGACGCCTCGTTCGTCACCGGCACCGACCTGCCGGTCGACGGCGGCTACAACGGCCTCGGTCCCGAGGGCCTCGGCCAGACCACCAAGATCGCGGGTACCAAGTAGCCCCCGCGGCGCCGGCCGCTCCTTTATGTCCCAGCCCCGCGTCGTCATCACCGATCACGGATTCCCGAATCTTCGCCACGAAGAATCGACCTTCGCCACGGCTGGTGCCGGCCTGGTGGTGGCGCAATGCAAGACGCCGGACGAGGTGCTGGCGGCGGCGCGCGACGCCGACGCGATCCTCGTGCAGTGGGCGCCGGTCAACGCCGCGGTGATCGCCGGGCTGGCACGCTGCCGGATCATCGTCCGCTACGGGATCGGCGTGGACAACGTCGACCTCGCCGCGGCCAAGGCCCGCGGGATACCGGTGTGCAACGTGCCCGACTACGGCATCAACGAGGTGGCCGAGCACGCCGTGTCGCTCGTGCTCGCCCTGGCGCGCCAGCTGCCGCAGATCGACCGGCGACTGCGCGGCGGCACGTGGAAAATCACGCCCGACCGCCCGATGCCGGCACTGCGCGAGACGACGTTCGCGACCGCGGGTTTCGGCCGCATTGCGCGGACGGCGCACGAGATGATGCGGGGCTTCGGCGGCAAGCGGATCGCCTACGACCCGTACGTGCCGGCCGAGGCGATGGCGGCGGCCGGGGTCGAGAAGGTCGAGTTGGAGGCGCTGTTCGCCCGGGCCGATTTTCTTTCGCTGCATCTGCCGCTCACGCCCGAGACGAAGCATTTCGTCAACGCCGCGCGCCTGGCGCGGATGAAGCCGACCGCGATCGTGGTGAACACCGCGCGCGGCCCGCTCGTTGACACCATCGCGCTGGCGGCCGCGCTGCAGGCCGGCGTGATCGCCGGCGCGGGCATCGACGTGTTTGAGAAGGAGCCGCTTGAGCGCGACCATCCGCTGCTGGCGTGCGCCAACGCGCTGCTGACCTCGCACGTCGCGTGGTACAGCGAAAGCAGCATCCCGCGCCTCCAGCGGCTTGCCGCCGAGGAGGCGGTGCGCGGCCTCCGCGGCGAGCCACTGAAAAACCAGGTTAATCGATAGCCTGAGCGCAGTTCGCAGATCGCAATTCGGAGATCGTCCAGGCGAAAAGCCAACTTCAAGGCCCGTTAACCACTAATTCTCGCTAATCGGCGCCAATCCCTTTTATCGGGAGGAAGGCCGCAATGCCCCGAGGGCGTCGCGGCCGCTTCCCCTGATCTTCTGAGGCCCACCTCATTTCCGGTCCCCGACCCCGCCTTGAATTAGCGTTCTATCAGCGCCCAGTAGTGGTTTCCCCGAACTTCGATCTCCGAACCGCGAACTCCGAAACACCCATGCCCTCGTTCCCCATCGTCGACACGCATCTCCACATCTGGGATCTCAAGCGGCTGCGCTACCCGTGGCTGGCGAGCGTGCCGCTGCTCAACCGCGACCACCTGATCGACGAGTACCGCCGCGCGTGCGGACCGGTGCAGGTGGCGAAGATGGTGTTCCTGCAGTGCGAGGCGGACTTTGTGCTGTTCCAGGAGGAGGCGGACTGGGTGACGGAGGTGGCGCGCGTGGATCCGCGCATCCGCGGGATCGTGCCGTGGGCGCCGCTCGAAAAGGGCGACGCAGCCGAAGCCGACCTCGCCCGCCTGGCGGCCAACCCGCTGATCAAGGGCATTCGCCGCATCATCCAGTTCGAGGCCGACCCGGAGTTCTGCCTGAAGCCGGGCTTCGTGCGCGGCGTGCAACTTCTGCCGCGCCACGGCCTGAGCTTTGATCTCTGCATCAATCACCGGCAGCTCGCCAACACGCTCAAGCTCGTGCGCCAGTGCCCGAACGTGCGGTTCATCATGGACCACATCGCCAAGCCCGACATCAAGGCCGGGCTCCTCGATCCGTGGCGCGCCGAGCTGCGCGAGCTGGCGAAATTCCCGAACGTGTGCTGCAAGATGTCCGGGCTCGTGACCGAGGCGGACTTCCAGAAGTGGACCCCGGCCGACCTCCAGCCCTACATCGACCACGTGATCGACTGTTTTGGCTTCGACCGGGTGATCTTTGGCGGCGACTGGCCCGTCTCAACCCAGGCCACCGACTACCCGCGCTGGGTGAACACGCTCGACGCCGCGCTCAAGGGCGCGTCCCCCGACGAACTGCACCGCCTCTATGTCCGCAATGCCGAGGCGTTCTACCGGATATAAAGACCGGCGGGCCGAGCCCGCCGGTTCTTGGGGTTGGCAGATGGGGGTGGGTTGATGGAAGACCGCGATGGGCCTCGATCGTGGGCTGACCGGACGGATCAGTAGTGCAGCGTGATCCGGGCGGCGCCGGTGAAATGCTCGATGCGGACCGTCTCGGTGGCCGCATCGTAGATGCCGCCTTCGACGGATTTCGCGCGGAGTCCCGCGGGGTGGGGCACGCGGAACTCGATGGTGGCGGGCCGGCGCTCGCCGGGACAGTCCACCGCGGCGCGGATCTCCCCCTGGGCAACGTGGGACTCGAGACGGAACGAAAGCGGGCCAAAGTAACTGGCGGCACCGTCGACCGCGACCGTCTGCCCGTCGGCGAGGTACGCGCGTGGCACGCCGGCGAGCAGGCGCAGGGTGCGGCCCGACTCGAGGTAGAGCATCCAGCGCGTCTCCATCAGGAACCATGCCTCCTCGTGCGTCTTGTGCGGGCTCGCGCCGAAAAAGTGCTCGATGAAGGTGTAGGTTTCGCGGTCCGCGATGGCCGCCATCGTGTCGTACCACGCCTGGAGGAACGGTTTGACCTCGCCGCGCTGGAGATGCACCCACGGGTGCCGGCTGTAGTAGGGCTGGCTGAAGGCGACGTTCTGCCGCGTCATGAGCTCGCTGTGGGTTTCGAGCAGCAGGCCGGCGAGCGGCTCACGGGGGTCGATTACCTCCTGGAACACCAGGTAAAGCGGCCCGAGCAGCGAGTCGCGGCCGGTCATCGCACCGTGCGTGAACCACGCCCCGCCGTCGGCGTGCAACATCACCGGCCCGCGGTAGCCGGTCCACGGCGCCGCCGCTGGTGCCCAGGATCCGTCGCCGAGCGGCACCACAGGCGCGCGCTCCAGGCCGTGCACCAGCGAATCTCGGATGTCAGTCTTGAGCGCCTCGGCCTCGTTCCGCCAGACCTTCGACTCGGCTGGATCGCTGGTGGCCAGCATCTCGGCCGCGCGGGACAGCCCGAGGTAGGCGTAGCCGTTGAGCATGAACGAACGGAACGGATCGTCGGGATCCGCGGTTTTCCCATCGAGCATGCCGAAGCCGTCGCCTTTTGGCCCGTTTTGGTTTCGGGCCCGCCAGGCCTGGAGGTAGCGGCAGGCCTTGAGCAGACGCGGCTTCACCTCCCGCAGCCAGGCGTCGTCGTGCGTGTAGCGATAATGCTCGCCCATCGTCCACAGCACGGCGCCGGTCTCGAGCATGTAGTTGTTGAAGTTCTGCATGAACCCGTCGTCATGCTGCTTTTCGAGGAAGAACCCGATCGCGCGCCGGGCCGTGTCGTGCCAGCCCATCGAGTCCATGAACTGGATGATTGGGGCGCTCTCCGAGCCGATCGCGGTATAGTCGCCGATCGTGGGAATCAGCGGGCCGCCGGGCTCGAGACCGTAAGTGATCAGGTCGAGGTGCAGCAGCCCGGCCCGGACCATCTCGTCGATCCGAGATTCCGGCAGGTGCCAGCGGGCCGCCGCGGCGAGCTTCTCCTGCCAGAACCGGCGGGCCTCGGCCAGGCGCGCATCGAACGACTGGTTGAGCAGCGCGCCGGCGCGTTCCGGGGATACCGGGTCATGCGGCACGTACATCTCGAAGACCGCGGTCTCGCCGGGCTTGAGGAGCACCGAGTGCTCCTCGCCAACCGGCCGGCCGTTGAGCTTCGTCACCGCGAAGACGCGACCCGATTTGAACAACCCGAAGCCGCGCGCGCCGTCGACGTGCCACTCCGTGCGTTTCACGAGCTGCGGCGTCATGGTCTTGAACAGCGCATAACGCGGCACCGTGCCGCGGTTCGTTGCCACCCCGCGGACGTAGAGCACGGTTTCCTCGTCGCGGTTCGCCTCGGCCTCGCGCTGGCGCGTGACCTCGGCCTGCTGGACCGGCGTGAACATGTGGCCGGCGCCGTAGGAGTCGGCCACGAGGAAGGGCGTGCCGCGCAGCGTGGCGGCGGTGAGCGGCGAGCGCTCGAGGCTGGTGAAGACGGTGACGTCATACTGCACGTCCTCGTCGCCGATCCGGCCGTGCAGGATCGGCAGCACTCCGTCCTCGAGCCGGCGGGTGACATCGTCGCGCACGCCCCAGCCGCGGCCGAACTGGAACTCGTAGACCACCGGTTTGCCGCCGGTTTCGGGAAGTTTCGACTCGCTCCAGTGGAAGCGGGGCTTGATCCACTGCAGGCGGTCGTCGACACGGAAGATCCGCGCGTCGCGGCTCAGGCCGAGCCAGGTCTCCAGCCGCATCGCCCGCGTGTTGGCGGCCGCATGGTCGAAATTCTCCTCCGGCGCCGCCGCGATGGTCTGGAGCTTGGTCAGCTGGCCGCGGTGCCGGACGGCCGCCGCGATTTCGGCGAAGCTGCGGCGGTCGTCGGCCGCGGTCACCGCAGCGTCGTACGCCGGCACGTAGATCGGATAGTTGCGGTCGACGTCCCGCAGCCGGAACGTGAAGGCGGCCGCGGCCGTGCGCACCGTCACGAGCGTGCCGGTTTCGTCATCCGCCAGCGTGCCGTCGATGTCCGCCTCGATCCGGCCGGGCCGGCCCTCTGGGAGCTCGAAGCGGCCGGCCGCCGCGGCATCGGTCCCACCGGGGCGGAGGGCGGCGAGGCGGCCGCGCTCGACCGTCACCGTTCCTGCGGCGGCGCCGGACCAGACGATGGCGACGGAGGTGGTCACGGCCCGAGCGGAAGCCACGAGGCCGGCCAACGTCAATGTGGACCCGAGCAGCAGCCCGGGACGGAGAAGTGGGGTCATCCGCTCCAGCGGGAGCGACGTCGCGCGCGCCGTCAAACCCGACCGGAGCGAATATTCTGTGTCACGCATTGAGTGACACCGGGCGCGGGGCGGGGATGCCGGGGCGGGGTCTCCAGGCTTGTGGGGATCGTGGCGGCGGAAAATTCCGGGCGTCGAAGTCCGGCCGTCGGTTGGAGGTGGCGCGGCTGCCTTGCGGCCGGCCCTGACGATGGTTGCTCGACGGGCGGTCACCCTGCGCGTCGGCGCGGTCGGGGTTCGGGCTAGAGCTCGGCGAGGATGGCGACGGCCCGCTCGTAGTCCTCGTCGGCGACGTCGACCTTCACGCCGCCGACGGCGTTGGAGTAGAGCCAGTCGAGGGTCACGAGGTTCTCGTCGCGGATGTAGGCCGGGATGCCCTCGGCCTCGAGCCGGGTGCGCAGCAAGTGCGCCTCCACGGGCTGGCTGAAGCTGGCGATGGTCTGCATGACGCGGGGTCTGGTCGCAGGCTAGGTAGAATTGGCCGGCTGGCAAATCCTCCGGGCGGGTGGCGACAGCTAGTCCGGCTGCCGCCAGCTCAGCACCGCGGGCAGACGCACGACCTCGCCCGCCGCGGCGTCGACGAGCCAGACGTCCTCGCCGGGCCTGGGCATGGCGGCCGGCGGGGTGGTGAGCTGCACGACTCCTCCGCTGACCTCGGCCACGGTCGCCAGCGGGTGGTCCGCCCGGTCGCACAGCGTCACGCCGCGATAGTTGGGCGCCAGATGCAGGGCGGTCTTGGTGGAAATCCGGGTGCCCTCGGCCGCTGCGACATGCACGAGGCCGACCCGCAGATCGTCCTTCACGGTCAGCACGAGCTCGTCGCCGTCCTGCCGGGCGGCGGTGATGGTCTGGACCGTTTCGCGCAGCGGATTGGAGATCTCCAGGATCCGGCCGGGCAGCGTGGCCGGCGCGGGCAGGGTGGATCCGGCGGTCGCCCGCACCCGCAGTTCACCGGTTGCAGGGCTGACGCGCGTGATGGTGCCGCGAAATGCCGCGGCCGTGAGGCGCCGGCTCCCCAGCTGCAGGAAACCCCCGCCCGCGAAGAATGCGCGTTGGGGCTGGTGGCGGGCGTCGAAGACCACCACGGCGACTTCCGCGTCGGTGGCGATCGGCAGGCTGTCGGCGTTGGCATACAGCGCGGTGTCGGCGCCCTGGTGATGGATCACGACATCGCGGGTGCCGTCGAGGTGCTCGGCAACGACCACGGAGCCGTTCGTAAGATCCTGGCGCCGCGCGGAGGCGAGGAACGGCCGGTTGCTGAAGGGCTCGAGCACGGCGACAAAGGCGCTCGTCAGCCGCGGCGCGCCGGCGGCCGCGACGCGCCGGGCGATCACGTAATGCACCAGCTCGGGAAACTTCATGGGCGAGACGCGGGCCGCCGCGGTGATCAGGTCCTGTCCGTCCTGCGGCAGAATGCGCAGCCGGAGGCGGGCGGCGGGATCCTTCTCGTGGGCATATTCAGCGACGAATGTCTCGGCCCCGGTGACCAGGTGGCGCACCCCGACGAGGTGCTGGAAACCCGAACCGGCGTAATTGAGATAGCTGCCGGCAAAGCCCTTGGCGCCGCGTTCCGGATCGTCGTACAGGGCGCCGACCGCCACCTCCGGACCGGCCAGGGTGCCGGGAGCCGGATCCGACCAGGCGCTCTGCAGCAGGGTAAACGCGCCAGTGGGGCCGTGGAGGCTGTAGTCGTGCTGCCGGCCACCGGCGACGTCGAAGAAATCGACGATGTAGCCCTCGTCGGCCGCGCCGAGCGCGTCGACCATCACAAGCGTGCGGCGGTAGGTCGTCGTCTGCGGATAGGTGCCGTCGCCGTCGGCCGTCAGCGCGCGGGCGAAGGGCCCGTCGGCCAGGAGGCGGAGGTGCCCAGCGGGGTTGGCGGGCTGGCGGTGGGCATCAACCGTGACGGTGTTGTGGGAGATCGAGGTCTTGGACCAGGTGAAGATGCCCGGGTTGAACTCGTTGGCGCCATCCGGGTAGCCAAGGTCCGGCATCAGGTCCTGGCCGTGCGCGAACAGGTCGAAATGCAGCCGGTCGTGGTGATAGTGCGCGACGTGTAGCCCGTAGAAAATTCCAACCGACCGCGTGTCCGCGGGATTGTTGAGGAGGGCGTATCCGTAGCCGCTGAAGACGCGCGAGGGCTGGGGCGGAACGACGCGGCCGCCTTCCGGCTGGTTTCCGGCGGGCAGCGGCGGATCGAACAGGGCATCGAACGAGCCAAAGGTCTGGTCGCCGGTGGCGCCGATGCCGGCAAGGTACGACGCAAAGCGCGGGTCGCCGTAGAGCTTGAGGCCGCGTTGATACGTGAGCGAGTCCCGGCCGATCAGCGGCGCGAACCGGGTGGTGCTGTCGCCGAGCGGCGGCGTGAGGCGGCCGATCGTGATCTGGTCGAGCGGGGCGTTGAACATCCGGTGCAGGCGGGGCAGCGTCGCGAGGTCATACCCCAGTTTCCCCAACAGCTCGGCGGAGGTGGCGAGGATCCGCGTCCAGACGAAGTTGTAGTCGGGCGACTCGTGCGGCAGGCCGTCGCGGTTGACGAGGTTGTAGAGGGCGTAGTCGAATCCGATCCGCAGCAGGTGCCCCTCGGGCCGGTGCAGCACCTCGGCGACGTAGCGGGCGTTGTCGCCGTGCTGGCGGACGACCGCGAGCTGGAGCAGGGCGCGCTGGTGGGTGCCGTAGTTGCCCCGCATCTTGTCATCGAAGTACGCGTCGATCGCCTCCTCGAGGTAGTTGGCCTCGATGGTGGCGCGGATCTGCTCGCCGGTCTGGTGGCAGAACCGCTGGAGTTCCTTGTCGCCGTCGAGCGTCTCCCAGATGTTGTCGTACGCCTCGGAGAGTGACGGCGCGACCTGGTACGACTCCCAGATCAGGTTCACCATCTTGCCGGTGTAGCGCGTGCCTTGGGCGCCCATGAGCTGGCCGAAGCGGGACTGCTGCTCGTAATTCATCGTGGGGTAGACCTCCGCGAGGCGGTGCAGGAGGACGGCGGCATGGTGCGCGTACGCCCGGTCGCCGGTGAGCAGATAGGCGCGGCTGAGCGCGAGCGTGCCCGAGACGACGCACCGGCTGTCGAGGCCGGGACCCTGCAGCACGAGGTGGTTGGCGTGCGCGACGAACCAATAGCGTTCGCCGTTGGGGGCAACCCAGCCCCAGCCGTCGTCGACGATCCGGCCCGTGAGCGAGCTCCGGTCCCGGAATCCGGAGCGGTAATAGGCGCCGTAATCGTTGTCGGGATAAACTTCCCCTCCGATCGGGCACCGGACCTTGAACGGCTGGCGCGGATCGACGATCCACGGGAAGGACGAGCCATTGGCGCCCTCGTAGATCTTGCGGCCGTGGATCGGGCAGCCCTGGTTGCTGAGCTCGACCGCGCGCGGCACCTCGGCGGTTGTCACCAGGTCGTGGAGGTCCTGGTCGCTCCAGGCCGACCAGTACGCCGCCTCCTTCATGACTTGCGCCGCTACGGCCTGGGCCGAGGGGTACTGCGCGACATTGGCCCGGGCGCGGGCGATCTCGGCGTCGGAGTGGAGGGTCCGCGATGTCTTGAGCGGAAACTGCGGGGTCCGAACCTTCTGGGGCAACGGCATCCCGTGCGGAATCTGCGGCTGGACCGGACCGTCGGGGAACCACGGGTCGCGCGCGTGAACAACACCGGTTGCGAGTGAGACCAGGGCGACGGCGCACCAGCGGGAAAGGGAGAAGCGCATCGGGGCGCAGGTTGGTTGGCGCCCGCGGGCCGGGCAAAGCTTTTGACGGAGCCACGGAGCGGTGTCATGGTGCCGGGCCGTGAATTTCCTCTGTCGCCCAACCCTGCTGCTCCTTGGCACACTGGTCCTCGTCCTCGCGGTTGGCGTCCGGGCGGCGGACCCGGCGGAGCCGGCGCTGGAGAATGGCTACCTGCGGCTCGGATTTGATCGCCTGGCTTCCTACCGGTTTGTGGCGCCGGCCTACGACCCGGCCGCCGATCCGAAGAAACCGCCGGCCACCGGCGAGGAGCAGATTCCGGCCAGCGTCAAGGCGTGGAGCGGCCGCAAGGCCATCGTCACGGGCTTCATGCTGCCGGTGAAAATGGATGGTCCACTGGTCACCGAGTTCCTCCTCGTGAAGGACCCGATGATGTGCTGCTACGGCGTGGTCCCGAACATGAACGAGTGGGTGGTGGTGAAGATGGTGAAGGGCGGCGTGCGGCCGCTGATGGACACGCCAATCTCATTCTACGGTGAACTGAAGGTCGGGGCGATGCTCGAGAACGGCTACATGACCGGCATCTACCTCCTCGAAGGCGAGCGGATGGGGGACCAGAAATAAGGCTGCGACGCAGCCTTATTTCGGGAGATAGGAGATAGGAGATGGAAGGCGTCTAGGCGAAACGCCCGTCTCTTCTACCAACTACCAGCTACTAACTACCGCGGGGGACGGCGGCCCCGCTCAGCGCGCGATATCGCGCTGGGTGAGAACCTTGAAGCCGCGGGCGTTGAGGGCCTGGGCGGCGACGTCGGCGTCCTCCATGTTCAGCGCGAAGGCGGACCGGCTGTCGGGTCGCTTCACGAAGCTGTAGACGTAATGAACGTTGATCTCGGCCTCGAGCAGCGTGGCCAGCACGTCGCGCAGCGAACGCTCGTCCTCGATCTCGACGACAAGCACTTCGCACTCGGTGAACGGAAAATCATTCTTCACCATCAGGTCGCGGGCCGTCTCGCGGTCGTCGACGATCAGGCGGATGACGGCGCAGTCGGTCGTGTCGAGGACCGTGATGGCCATGATGTGGACGTTGTGGTCCCTGAAGAGCGTGGTGAGATCGTAGAGGCGACCGACGCGGTTTTCCGCGAAGACGGAGAACTGGCGCACGGGATCGGTGGCGCGGGCGGTTTTGGCTTCGGCCATGGCGGGTGGCAGGCAGCGTACGTGGACTCGGGGCTCGGTCAATTGCAGGCTGGCCGCCGCGGGCGGCGGCCTTAGGTTGGGCGGACATGACCTCGCCGCTCGCCCAGCATCATGCCGCCACCCGGCAGCGCGCCCATGACAGCGCGCAGCTGGTGCTTCGGGGCATCGGGCTGAACCTGCTGCTCGCGATCGTGAAGTTCGCCGGCGGCATCTTCGGGCACACCTACGCACTGATCGCGGACGCGGCGGAGTCGCTGCTGGACATCCTGTCGTCGCTGCTGGTCTGGACGGGCTTCCGTGTCGCGGGACGGCCGCCGGACGCGGACCATCCGTATGGCCACGGGAAAGCCGAGGCGCTGGCCGGCCTCGGCGTGGCGGTGTTTATCTTCCTGATGGCGGCGTGGCTCGCGGTCCAGGCGGTGCACGAGATCCTGACGCCGCACGTCGGCCCCTCGTGGTGGACGCTGGTCCTGCTTGCCGCGGTGATCACCTCGAAGGTCATCTTCTCCCGGAAAATGGGCGTGGCGGGCGCGCAGGTTGGCAGCACGGCGCTCGGCATCGAGGCGCTGCACCACTGGTCCGATGCGCTCACCTCCGGCGCGGCGTTTGTCGGCATCAGCATCGCGCTGTGGGGCGGCCGCGGCTGGGAGACGGCGGACGACTGGGCGGCGCTGTTCGCCTGCGTGATCATCGCGGTCAACGGCTATGGCATGTTCGCCCGCGCGCTGGGCGACGTGATGGACACGGCGGCGCCGGCCAACTTCGAGCACGAGGTCCGCAGCCTGGCCCTGACGGTGCCCGGCGTGCGCGCGCTCGACAAGGTGCGGGTGCGGAAGAGCGGCCTGAGCCACCTGGTGGACATCCAGGTCCGCGTGGACGGAAACCTCACGGTGCGGGCGGGCCACGACATCGCCCACGCGGTGAAGGACGCGCTGCTCGGGTCGTCGCCGCTCGCGATCACCGACGTGTCCGTGCACGTGGAGCCGACGCGGGACTGAGCCGCGCGGACCGGCGGGGGCCTAGTCGATGTGGGCGGCGCGCAGCGCCGCCATGATGCGTTCACCGCCGCCCCGGATGTGCTGGAGCATGACTGCGCGGGCGGCCTCGGGATCGTGCTGCCCGATCGCGTCAACGATGGCGTGATGCTTGGCGGACGGATTGCCCGCGTCCATCTGCCGGCCGATCCGCAGGTAGGTCGGGCGCTGGTACATGTCCAGGGCCGACATGACAATGTTCTCGAGCATCGGATTCCGCGCGCAGCGGACCACCATCAGGTGAAAGCGCGAGTTGGCCTGGCAGTACTGGACGAAACTGCGGTCGTCGTTCGGGTCGTGCTGCAGGGTGGCCTGGGCGCGGAGCGCGGCGATCTCCTCCGCGGTCGCGCGCTCCGCGGCGAGCGCGGCGGCCTGTGGTTCCACCATGAGACGAAGCTCGATCAGGTTCCGGAAACTGGCGAGCGAGAGGCCGGCGACGCGATAGCCGGCGTGGGGCTGGAATGAAATCAGTTCCTCATGACTCAGGCGATTGAGCGCCTCGCGCAGCGGCGTGCGCGAGACCCGCAATTCAGTGCAGAGCCGCTTCTCGGTCAGGCGCTCGTTGGGTTTTAGGACGCACGAAAGTATTTTCTGCTTCAGGACCGCGTAGACATGATCCGGCAAG
>JAFEGX010000013.1 GCA_018239675.1 Verrucomicrobiota bacterium | reverse complement strand
CGTGCCGGCGTCGAGGCCGGCGGCGAACTCGAAGATCGTCTCGAGCGGCACGTGACGGAGAAACGCGGACTGCGCGTCCGCGGGCAGGCTGGTGAACTCCATCGGGTCCCGCTCGACGAACTCCTCCCACAACGCCTCGTCGTCCTCGGCCACGACGGTCGGGTTGAGGTTGATGCCGACGGTCTGCCCGTAGAGCTGCGCCAGGCGCAGGCAGAAGCTGTGGATCGTGCCAAAGAACGCCCGCTCGAGGTGGTCGAGCGGCGCGAGGTCGCGCCGGCCGGCGGCCGCGAGGCGCTGCAGCAGCACCTGCCGCGCGCGCTGTTCGATCTGGGCCGCGGCCTTCTTGGTGTAGGTCACGACGGCGGTCTTCCGAAGGCGCTCCGATCCTTCCGCCGAGAGCGCGAGTGCCGCGAGCCGCTCGGAAATCGCGGTGGTCTTCCCCGAGCCCGCGTTCGCACTGACCGCGAAATTGGTGTTCCACTCGTCGCGGAAACGGTCGCGCGCCGCCTGGTCGACCAGGGCGGGCTTATTCATCGGGCGCCTCCGTTTCCGTGGAGCCGAACGTCAGGGCGAACTTCGACGCCAGCACCGCGTGCTTCACCGGCGTGCAGGCCAGCGGCCACGCGTAGCCGGGCGGCGCATAGTCCGACCGGTCCGGCGTGAGGGCGCCATAGGTCCCGCGGGTCATGGCCGTCGCCAGCCAGTCGAGCTTCGCGAGGGCCGCGTCGAGTTCATCCAGACCGATCATCGCCCGCGCCCCGGGCTCGGGCTTGATCATCCAGACCCGGCCGGCCCGAACCCCGGCGGCGCGGAGCCCGGCCAGGTAGACGCCGAGCTGCAGCGATGCCCCGCTGCGGGCCATGCGCTCGGCCGAGAGCTCGAGGTCGCCGCCGGTCTTGAAGTCAATGATGTCCACGTCGGCCCCCGCCCACGCCGGCCGGTCCAGCCGCACCAGGTCCATGCGTCCCGCCACCGGCAGCCGCCAGGCACCGCGCGCCACTTCCGCGCCGGGCGGAAGCCACGCCTCGGTCGCGACGAACTCGCCTGCGCGGTCGAGGGCGAAGACATTATCGAGCAGCGCCGTGCAGAGATGCGCGAGTTCCGCGGCGAAGGAATCCCAATAGCGGTCGCGCGGCCAGCACGCGCGCCGGGACGCGAGTTCCCCCGCCAGGCGCTCGCCGGCCTCGGCCGGCGTCGGCAGCTGGCTGAATCCCTTGGCAACCTCGGAGCCGCGCAGGGCCGCGGCCAGCACCTGGTGCGCCTGCTGGCCGAGCGCCTTGCGCCGCGCCCGCGCCAACGGCTCCCAGCCAACCCGCTGGGTTCCCAGCACCGCCTCGAACCAAAGCTCCGCGGGATCCCGCACGCCGCGCTCGACGAGCTTCGCCGGGAGCTTGGCCGGCGTGATCCGCGCCGGGTCGCCGCAGAAGAAAAACTCGTCGAACGGGCGCGCCGGATCGCGGCGCCCCTGCCACACGTCTTCCCATCCGGCCAAATGACCCGGCGGGGCCTCCGCCGCGGGCACCTCCACCGCCCGGCGCTCGAATTCCTCCTCCAGCTTGGTCTCGGCCCCCGCCCCGGCCTGCGCCCAGAGCACACGCTCCATCCAGTTGTTCGGCCCCAGGCGCACCTCGGGCTCGGACTCCGCGAAGAGCGCCGCCGAGAACACGACCTCGTGACGCGTGTCCCGCACGAGGCGCTGGTAGCCCGCACGTTCGAGCCCCAGCCGGTCGTCACTCGTGAAGAGCCCGAGCGAAAACCGGCTCCGCTCGTTGAGCTTCGCGCGCTGGTCGTCGGTCAGCCAGCAGCTCGGCTCGCGGCGCGCCGGCCACGACCCGGCGTTGCTCTCGGCCAGCAGGAGGTGGGACCACGCCACGCCCTCCATGCGCCGCCACGTGCCGAGCGTGACCCGCGCAAACGTGCCGCGGCCCGGCACCCCGCTCACCGGCGCGGAGGACGGCAGGAACGCGTCCAGGGTCGCCAACACGACCGGTCCCGGAAACAGCGCCGGCTCCCGAGCCGCCAGCGTGTCGAGCGGTCCGAGGCCCTCCGGCGGTTCAAGTTCGAGCGCCGCGCACATCGCGCGGAACCGGCGCAGCGCGTCACCGAGGGTCAGCTCGGCCGGCCAAGCCGGCAGCAGCGCGCGCGCAACGCGCGCCAGCTCCGGGGCCGGCTCCGCCCATTCGTCGGCATACGCGGCCACGGCGTGCACCTGACCGCGGTCGAAGCTCCGTTCGGCCGCGCGGCGCGCCTCGGCCCCCGACGCGGTCACAATTCCCGCCGCGCGCAGCAGCGGCCAGAGGGCCAGCAGGCCCTCGACTCGCGCCCCGCCGGCGTGGAAGGCGAGCAGGGCCCGCTGGGTCTGCACCTCGAGCGCAGGCGGCCCCGCCGCCTCCAGCAGGTCCACGTACGCCACCCCGCGCGCCTGCAGCAGGCGCGCGAGCAGCAGGTGGGCCGAGTCGGCCCGCGGGAACACGACCCCCACGTTTTCGGCCCCGGCGGCCAGCCGGGCCTCGATCTCGCGCGCAACCAGACGCATCTCGTCGCCCCGGGTGCGGCCGACGAGGAGGCGCACGCCGGCCGGCGCCTCGGCGCCGTGGCTCCACAACGCGCCGACCGCCTCGCAGTGCTCCGCGGGTTCCGGGGCGTCGATCGGCTGCGCCTCGACGCCCAGCAGGACCGACCAGAGAGAGACCCACCGCTCGTCGAGGTCAGCCTTGCCGCCGAAGGCCGGCTCGGGCAGCACGACGGTGACCTCGTCACAGCGGCGGACAAACGCCGCCACGTTGAAAAATTCGCCCCAAGCCTCGGGCCCGAGCCCGCAGACCAGCACGCGGCCGCCAACGCGGCGCCTCTCCGGCGGCACGGACTCAAGCCCGGCCGACTCGGCCACCAGCGCCGCGAGCGCATAGCCGTGCGCCTCCACCCACGCCGTCAGGTCGGTGAACAAACCGCGCAGTGGTTCCAGGGGAAAATCCGCCGCCCGGAACCCGGCCTTGAGCAGGTCGTCAAAGTCGTCGAGCGCCCGCTCCGGGTCGCTCTGCAGGCTCTGCCAGAAGCCCCACGCCGGATCCGTCGCGGGCAGCGGCGCGAGCCGGCGGGCGATGAGCGAGCGTAGTCCCAGCAGCAGCAGTTCGCGACCAACCGCCACCTGGGCGGGGTCGTGCCACTTGTGCCGGGCGAGGCCCGGCGTGAGAAACTCGACGCCGAGCAGTGCGACGCCCTCGCGGAGGCAGCGCTGCTTCAGCGCGTGCGCCTGGCCGCGGGTGGGCACGATCACATGCGCGACCTCGAGTCGGCCGGCCCCGGCCTGCAGCCATGGCCGGATCACCGCCGACCACGCGGTTTCGGCATGGCGGGCCAGGTGGAGGGCGAGGCGGGACGAGGCGGGGGCCACAGGGACCCAGCGGATGAGCGTGGAGCCCGCGTGGCAAAAACAAAAACCCCGCGGCCGGCGGCACGCGGGGTGAAAACGGACGGGGGAAGACCCCGGTTACTTCGCGAACACGAACTTCGCGGCGTGAGCCTTGGCGCGCGAGGCGGCGTTGCGGTGCACGACGCCGGACTTGACGGCCTTGTCCATCGCGGAGGCATACGCGGCGGCCGCGGCCTTGGTGGCGGCGGCGTCGCCGGCCTTGGTCGCGGCGTCCAGCTTCTTGTGAAGGGTCTTCAGGCGGGTCTTGACGGCCTGGTTGCGGGTGGTCAGGCGCGCGGCCTTACGGGCGGCCTTGATGGCGGATTTGGTGTTGGCCATGGATAGGGATCGATTGGAAGCCGGACAGAAACCCAAACGCTCCGCCGAGAGTCAAGGGCAATTCCCGGCGCACCTGACCGGGTGCGCCGGGAGCCCTAGAACCACAGCACCGCACCCCGGGCTGCCCGTCCACAACCCCCGGGACGGCGCAACTGGGAGCACGATTGCCTGACACGCCCCAGTTTGGCAGGCATTTGTGAACTCCGCGCGACCGGTCGGTGACGATTCGGCGATAAGTGCGAAAGAATGAGCCATGGGGCGGGCCGAAGATACCAGTCCCAGCGGGACCGGAAGTTCACAGGAGGCAACGGAGGGAACGAAGGACATAACCGACGATCCATGCCGAAGGTCGAACGTCATCCCGTTGCGGCGGAACCGCGGACAAGACCTGATACTTGTGACCTGCAACCTGTCACTTTCCCGCCTCCAGCGGGAAGTTAGCTTTGGGGCCGGTAAGCCGGATTCTGTTCCTCCCGCTCGCGCGGGATTCGGTCGTCATTTCTCTCGGGTCCATCTTGCGACGGACCCGGCCTGTGTACTCCGCTTGCGCGGGTGAAGCAGGCTGCGGCATACCCGCGGCTGTTGGACGGGCCGCCCAGCCGCCTATTTTGCCTTGCACCGAACGGGGTTTATCGTGCCGTCCCGCTCGCGCGGGACGCGGTGGGCTCTTACCCCACCTTTTCACCCTGACCCTGAGCGAGCCGCCTTGCGGCGAGTCGAACCGGGCGGTCTGTTTTCTGTGACACTGTCCGTCGCCGTGCCTTGAAACACGGCGCCTGCGCTCGCCTTTTGGCTGGCGCAGCGTCCTGCCCTGTGGTGTCCGGACTTTCCTCTCCGAATTTTATCGGGCGCGGCGTTACCCGCGCCTTGGGATCAAAGAACTCGGAGCAACGACCAGGCCCCAAAGCTAAGGGGACAAACCTACGGCCGCCCCGAGCGAATGCAAGGCCGGGAAAGGTAGCTTGGGCATTCGGGTTCCCCGGTACCCTCCGGTAATACGGAGACTTTCCTACCACGAATTACGCGGATTTTCGCGGATGAGGCAGGCGATTCCTCACGGACCGTCGCCTTGCGCTGCGCGCAACGCTAGGTCCGTTCGGCCATCGGAGACGACCCGGCAGGACCGGATTCCCTCGAACCCGCCTCGCTGACTGTGCAGCGACGACAGTCGGTGCGCAGTCAGCGGGGCATCCGATCGAATCATCCGCGAAAATCCGCGCAATCCGCGGTCAAATTCGACCCCGACCAGGTTCCCGCCCGAACAACCCTCAAGACTCCCAGTAGACCAACCGCCCGCACTGGTCGCACACGGGCAGTTTTCCGTCGGTCGATTTGCCGCGCGCGGCGGACTCGACCTCGCTGGACACCTTTAGGTGACAGCCGCCGCACTTCGCACCGCGGATCGGGACGCAGACCGGCAGACCCTTGGTGACGATGCGGTCGTAGGTTTTTAATTCGCTCTCGGACAGCGGGCTGCGCGCCGCAGCCACCTCGGCTTCGACGGCCTTGTGCTCCGCGACCAGATTCACCTCGCGCTCCTTCAGGGTCTTGATCCGGCCCTCGTGCCCAGCGATGTTCGCCTTCAGCGCCGCTTCGGCGGCCTGGAATTTCTTCTTCGCCTCATCGATCGCATACATCACCTGGAGTTCCTGCTCCTCCAAGGTGCTGATCGTGTTGGTCATCGTCTCGATCTCGTGACCAAGTGCCTGGTATTCATCGTTTTTCCTGACCTGTGATTGCTGGGTGCGGTACTTGGCCAGCTTCTCCTCGGCGGAGCCGATTTCGGTCTCAAGGAGCTTTTTCTTGGTCTCGAGCCCCTTCAGTTCGTCCTTCGCCGACTCGATGGCAGCGCGTTCAGTGGCGATTTTCTGCTCCACGGCGGCAATGTCGCGCGGGACCGCCCGAATTTGGCCCTCCAGTGCCAGTCGCTTGGCGTCGCGATCCTGTAAAATCAGCACCTTTTCGAGTACGGGAGGGATCATCACAGGCCTTTTTGCCGGTATGGGGATACCGGTCAAACGAATCCCTCGCGTATAGGGCAAAAGAACAAGGTCTAGCGCATGTTTTTTTATCAAAAAAACCCTCGCCACCGGAGCGGTTTCGCGAGACTTTTTACCTTTCATTTTCTCACCCGATTTTTCGTACATGTCCGACTCCGCAGACCCGAAGCCCCACACTCCAAATCAGCCCGGCGCCGAGACCTACGACGCGTCCAAGCTCGGCAAGCTGGAGGGCCTGGAAGCCGTCAGAAAGAAGCCCGGCATGTACATCGGCGGCACCGACGAACGGGCGCTGCACCACTGCGTCTCGGAGGTGCTCGACAATTCGGTGGACGAGCATCTCGCCGGGCACTGTTCCCGCATCGAGGTGACCATCCACGTGGACGGCTCGATCAGCATCCGGGACAACGGCCGCGGCATCCCGGTCGACATCCACCCGCAGTACAAGATTCCGGGCGTGGAGATGGTGCTCACCACCCTCCATTCCGGCGGCAAGTACGGCCAGGGCGGCTACAAGTTCTCCGGCGGCACCCACGGCGTCGGCGCCAAGTGCGTCAACGCGGTCTCCGAGTGGTTCGAGGTCGAGGTGTCCCGCGGCGGGCTGGTGCACCACATGAAATTCGAGCGCGGCAAGACCGTGCGGAAGCTCGAGGTCATCGGCAAGGCCAAGGGCACCGGCACGTTCATCACGTTCAAGCCCGACCCGGAGATCTTCCGCGAAACCACCGTGTTCCAGGCCGACCGGATCGCCCAGCGGCTCCGCGAGCTGGCGTTCCTGAACTCCGGCCTGGAGATCGTGTTCCTCGACGAGCGCCCGGCCAGCGCCAAGCCCGAGACGTTCTTCTACAAGAACGGCATCGAGGAGTTCGTGAAACAGCTCAACACGAGCAAGAACACGCTGCACCCGAAGCCGATCGCGTTCCGCAAGGAGACCACCGTCAAGACCGACGAGAAGCAGGCCGAGATCCACGTCGACGTCGTTCTCCAGTACAACGACGGCTACAACGACCTGGTCCTCTGCTACACCAACACGATCCACAACCCCGACGGCGGCTCGCACCTCTCCGGCTTCCGCAGCGCGCTCACCCGCGCGATCAACCAGTTCTCCAAGGCCAACAATCTCCTGAAGGAAAAGGATCCGCAGATCACCGGTGACGACGTCCGCGAGGGTCTCACCGCGGTCATCTCGGTGAAGCACAGCGACCCGAAGTTCGAGTCGCAGACCAAGGTGAAGCTGCTCTCGCCCGAGGTGGAGAGCATCGTCGGCTCCGTCGCGTACGAGGGCCTGATGTTCTACTTCGAGTCGAACTCCGCCGTCGCCAAGCGCATCGTCGAGAAGGGCCTGATGGCCGCCCGCGCCCGCGAGGCCGCCCGCAAGGCCCGCGAGACCATCCGCAAGGGCGCGCTCTCCGGCGGCGGCCTCCCCGGCAAGCTCGCCGACTGTTCCGAGCGCGACCCGTCGCTGTGCGAGCTCTACATCGTCGAGGGCGATTCCGCCGGCGGCTCCGCCAAGCAGGGCCGCGACCGCCGCTACCAGGCCATCCTCCCGCTCCGCGGGAAGCTCATCAACTCCGAGAAGGCCCAGCTCGACAAGGTGCTCTCGAACGAGGAAATCCGCGCCCTCATCACGGCGGTCGGCACCGGCATCGGCGGCGGCGAGGACGACTCGTCGTTCAATGCCGAGAAGGCCCGCTACCACAAGGTCATCATCATGACCGACGCCGACGTCGACGGCTCCCACATCCGCACGCTGCTGCTGACGTTCCTCTACCGCCAGATGCGCGGGCTCTTCGACAAGGGCTTCGTCTACATCGCCCAGCCGCCGCTGTACAAGATCAAGCGCAAGAAGCGCGAGCAGTACGTCGACAACGACGAGCAGCTCAACCGCATCCTCCTCGAGCTCGGCTCCGAGGACGTCGTCCTCACCCGCCTCTCCGACCGGCACGTGTTCGCGCCCGCGCAGGTCGAGAAGATCGTCGAGCTCCTCGCCACGCTCGAGAAACTCGGCGCCGGCGTCACCCGCTACGGCGCCTCGCTTCCGGCCTACCTCGACGCCCACGACCGCGCCACCCAGGAGCTGCCGCGCTACCTCGCGCGCATCCGCGAGGGCAACAAGGAGTCGTTCGAGTTCCTCGCCGACGAGAAGTCCCAGGCGGAATTCTTCGCCTACCACAATCTCAATGCCGACGGCTCCGAGCCGGCCGACAGCAATCCGCCGATCCCGACCGAGAAGAAGCCCGCCAGCGCCAAGCGCATCACCGTCCACGAGATCTTCGAGAGCACCGAGATGGCGAAGCTCCTGCGCGCGATCGCCAAGCTCGGGCTCGAGATCACCGGCTTCAGCGCCGCTCCCGAGCCGCGCTTCACCCTCACGGAAAACGCCGGCCAGAAATCCGAGACCAAGACCGAGCTCTTCACGCCGCTCGACATCGTCGCCCAGATCCGGGCCAACGGCCGCAAGGGGCTCACAATCCAGCGCTACAAGGGCCTCGGCGAAATGAACCCGAAGCAGCTCTTCGAGACCACCATGGACCCGGAAAAGCGCCGGCTCCTCAAGGTCTCCGTCAACGATGCCGCCAAGGCCGACCAACTCTTCACCCTCCTCATGGGCGACGACGTCCCCCCGCGCCGCCAGTTCATCGAGGACAACGCCCTGAACGTCCAGTATCTCGATGTCTGATTTGTAGTAGCGAGTAGCGGGTAGCGCGTAGCGAGCATGGGGAATCCAACCATCCACGATCCGCCGCCCGCGCCCACCCTCCTCTCGCGCTGATCTCCTGCTCACTACCCGCTACTCGCTACTCCCTACTCTCCGCACCGCATGTACACCACGTCCGAACGTCTCTCGACGGCGAACATCACCGACATCATGCAGACGGCCTACATCGATTACTCGATGTCGGTCATCATCTCGCGGGCGCTGCCCGACGCGCGCGACGGCCTGAAGCCGGTGCAGCGCCGCATCCTCTACGCGATGCTCCGCGAGGGCCTGCTCCACAACCGGCCCTACGACAAGTGCGCCGGCGTCGTCGGCGAGGTGCTCAAGAACTATCACCCGCACGGTGACGCCTCGGTCTACGACACGCTGGTCCGCCTCGCCCAGCCCTGGGTCATGCGGTACCCGCTGATCGACCCGCAGGGCAACTTCGGTTCCGTCGACGGCGACCCGCCGGCCGCCTACCGGTACACCGAGGCCCGCCTGCGCGACATCGCCGAGGACCTGCTGAAGGACATCGAGGAGGACACCGTCGACTTCGTCCCGAACTACAAGGAGTCGACCACCGAGCCGACCGTCCTCCCGGCCGCCCTGCCGAACCTGCTGATGAACGGCTCGACCGGCATCGCCGTCGGCATGACGACGAACATCCCGCCGCACAACCTCGACGAGATCATCGACGCCACCTGCGCGATCATCGACCACCCGCGCATCTCGGTGGACGAGCTCTGCGCCATCATCCAGGGCCCCGACTTCCCGACCGGCGGCGTCATCACCGGCCGCGAGGGCATCCTCAGCTACCTCAAGACCGGCAAGGGCATCGTCCGCACCCGCGGCAAGGCCCACACCGAGGAGCTCAAGGGCGGCATGGAGCAGATCGTGATCACGGAGATCCCGTACAACGTGAACCGCGCCTCGCTCGTGACCCGCATCGCGGACCTCGTCGGCGAAAAGGAGATCGACGGCATCCGCGACCTCCGCGACGAGTCCGACGAGCAGACCCGCATCGTCATCGAGCTCAAGCGCGGCGAGCAGGCCAAGGTCGTCATCAACCAGCTCTTCCAGAAGACCGCCCTCGAGTCCTCGTTCGGCGTCACCCTGCTGGCCCTCGACAAGAAGCGGCCGAAGCAGATGAACATCAAGGAGCTCATCGAGTGCTACATCGAGCACCGCCGCGATGTCATCACGCGCCGCACGCAGTTCCGGCTGAAGGAGGCCCTCGACCGCGCCCACATCCTCGAGGGCTACATCATCGCGCTCGACAACCTCGACGACTTCGTGCGGATCATCCGCGCCTCCGCCAACCGCGAGGACGCAAAGGTGCAGCTGATGGCGAAGTACCCGCTCAGCGAGCGCCAGACCGACGCCATCCTCGAGCTCCGCCTCTACCAGCTCACCGGCCTGGAGCGCGGCAAGATCGAGGCCGAGTACATCGAGCTCATGAAGATCATCGAGGAGCTCCGCAGCATCCTCGAGTCCGAGGCCAAGCTCCTCGCGCTGATCAAGAAGGAGCTGCTCGAGATGAAGACGAAGTACGCCTCGCCCCGCCGCACCGAGATCATCGCGGCCGCCTCCGACTTCCGCATGGAGGACGTCGTGCCGAACGAGGGCTGCGTCATCACCGTCTCCCATCTCGGCTTCATCAAGCGCACCCGCGTCGCCGACTACCGCTCCCAGAAGCGCGGCGGCAAGGGCGTGATCGGCGCCGAGACCTACGACGAGGATTTCGTGGAGCACCTCTTCACCGCCTCGACCCACGACTACATCCTCTTCCTCACCAGCACCGGCCAGTGCCACGCGAAGAAGGTCTACGACGTCCCCGAGGGCACCCGCGCCTCGAAGGGCAAGTCGGTCACGTCCTTCCTCCGCCTCGCCGAGGGCGAGAAGATCGCCGCCATGCTCTGCGTGAAGGACTTCGAGCCCGGCAAGTTCCTCGTGATGGCCACCCGCCAGGGCATCACCAAGAAGACCAGCCTCACCGACTACGCCAACACCACCCGCGAGGGCGGCCTCATCGGCATCAACCTCGAGGCCGGGGACGCGCTCGTCGGCTGCGTCCTCACTAATGGCGAAAACGAGATCATCCTCGTCAGCTACCGCGGCCAGGCCGTCCGCTTCAACGAGGGCGACCTCCGCGACCAGGGCCGCGCCACCGTCGGCGTCACCGGCATGCGGTTCAAGTTCGACGGCGACTATGTCCGCACCATCGAGGTCTGCGACCCCGCCGCCCGCCTGCTCGTCGCCCGCGAGGACGGCATCGGGAAGCGCACGCCCTTCGCGGAGTACCGCCTCATCAGCCGCGGCGGCTCCGGTGTCATCGCCATCGACCTCCCCGAGGACGGCTCCGTCAGCGTCGCCGGCGCGCTCAGCGTCCACGACTCCGACGAGGTCATGCTCCTCACCGCCAAGGGCCAGAGCATCCGCACCCGCGTCAACGAGATCCGGGAAACCGGCCGCGGCGCAAAGGGCGTGAAGCTCGTGACCCTCGCCGAGGGCGACAAGCTGCTCAGCATCGCGCGGATCATCGAGACCGAGGAGGAGCTGGGCGCCGACGAGCCCGCCGCCCCGGCCGCGGGCCAGCCGGGCGCCTGAGCGGGAACTTGGGGGTTGAAGGTTGAAAGCGGTCGGTTGAAAGCCGGGCGAGCGGTCGGGCTGCGCCGGCACCGATCGTGACCGGTCTTTCAACCTTCAACCGACGGCTTTCAACGGGCGGCCCCGCCGCCTCGCTTTCGGCTTCACTGCCGGACGACTTCGGCGCAGTGTCGGCCCGTCGACTCCGCATGGCTACCGGACCCAAGGCCGTACCGCGATTGGATCTGCCCACCCTGCTGGGCACGGCGACGCTGCGCCTGGTTCCCGATCTGCGCACCGCCACGACCCGCGGCAATCTGATCGTCGTCAAGAACGACTCGGATGCGCGGTATCTCGTGATCACCCGGCCGCAGTGGCAGCTGCTGCAGCGCTTCACCCAGGGCCGCACGGTGTCCGATGCGCTCTGCGAGATCATCTCCGAGGACCACTGCCCGCCGCTCCGCGAGTTCTATGACCTCGTGGTCCGCGGGTACCAGCACAGCATCCTGCAGGTGGTCGGCCAGGACCCGCCCGTGTGGATCCGTCCCGTCCGCTGGTGGCTGAAGATTCCGCCGCCGGTCGCCCGCATTGGATCGGTGGTGCTGCTGAGCCTCTCGACCGTCATCCTGCTCGTCGCCGGCGTCCACGTGCCGCGCCACTCCGTCGACGTGGTCGGCGGCACGCTGCTGGCCGTCGCCACCGCGAGCCTGGCGCAGCTCCTCGCGGCCTGCGTGCTCAAGGGCGCCAAGTGCCAGGTGTTCCGGCCGCGTTTCCAGTGGCGGCGCACGCCGCTCCCGCGCTTCCGCGTCGAGCTGGAGGAGGCGGTCATGGGCGGACGCGAGACCGAGATCAACGTCGCCCTGGTCCGGATGGTTCCGGCGTTCACACTCGCCGCCGCCGCCGCGATCAAGTTCCCCACCTACTCGCTCCCGCTGCTCGCCGCGGTGTTCGTCCAGCTGTCGCCGCTGTGGCGCACCCCGATGTGGGACCTGCTGCGCGCGCTGTTCCGCGACCCGCGGCTCTCCACCCGCACGAGCTTCGTGTTCGCGGCCAGCAAGCCGTTCGCCCTGCTCGCCCAGGCCCGGCAGCAGTTCTCCGACCGCCGCTTCCTGCTCGCGGGCACGTCCGTCACGATCGTCTGGCTCGCGCTCGTGTTCGTCGTCGGCTGCCTGCTCTTCCAGGCCAATGCCGTCGACCTCCTGCACCGGTTCTACCTCGCCGGCGGCCTGCGCTACACGGGCATCATCGTGGTCGGCGCCCTCGCGACGGTCATCCTCGGCATCGTCGGGCTGGTCCTCTGGATCATCGCCAGCCAGATCCGCGCCTGGTGGCGCGAGCGCATCGCCCGGCGCCGCCGGCTGCAGATCACCGGCCACTCGCCCGAGGAGGTCGCCAAGCTGCTGGCCGGGATCGTCCTCTTCCGCGACCTGCCGCCCGAGCCGCTCCGCGAGGTCGCCGCCGCCATGAAGACCTACGAGTACCAGAAGGACCAGTACGTCATCCGCGTCGGCGAGGATGCCGACCGGATGTACGTCGTGGTCGCGGGCCGGCTCGAGGTCATCCGGCATTATGACGACGGCCGCGCCCAGGCGGTGGCGGAGATGGTGCCGGGCGACGTGCTCGGCGAGATCGGCATCGTCCGGGGCAGCCCGCGCACGCGCTCGATCCGGAGCGCGACCCCGGCCATCCTCCTCGGTCTGGACAAGGAGGCCTTCGAGCGCCTGGTGCTGCCGCACCTCACGCGCGCCGACGTCGAGGAGGCGGTGCAGAAGGTCGGCTTCCTGCAGAATATCTCCCTGATGCGCGAATGGCCGCAGCAGACGCTCGCCGCGTTCGCGCGCCTCGCGGTGATCCAGGAGTTCAACGAGGGCGAGCTCGTCATCCGCGAGGGCTCCGAGAATCTGAACCTCTACCTCGTTCACCGCGGCGAGTTTTCGGTCACCCAGCACGGCAAGCAGATCCGCAAGCTCCGGCAGGGCGACAGCTACGGCGAATTCGGCCTCCTGCAGAACCGCAATTCCGCCAGCAGCGTGGTCGCGACGATGCCCAGCAGCTGCCTGGTCATCTCGAAGGGCGATTTCCTGAAGTTCATCACGCAGGATTTCATGATCAGCCTCCAGTTCGAGCAGGTCGGCGCCAAGGGCACGGGCCGCCGGGTCTTCAGCTCCGCCAAGGGCCCCGGCTTCGACGTCCTGCGCGCGTAGCGCGCGCAGGAGTGACGAGGGACGAGTGACCAGTGAAGAGAGCTAGCTAGCTCCTGCGGAGAAGGACGAGTGAGGTAGTTCGGACGAGTTGTCCGTGACCTCCAGCCGCGGAGCGGCGGTCTCCCACCGCTAGCCCCCACTCGTCACTAGTCACTCGTCACTAGTCACTCTTTCCCGCCCCCGGGCGGGCGGTAGCGAATAGCGAGCCGGAAGCCGACCTTGTTGGACCGGCCGGCGTCGGCGCTGCTCTGGGTGCGGGCCGCGGCGCGACAGTCCGCGGCGCGCGACTGCCAGTGGCCGCCGCGCTGGAACCGGTCCTTGCACCACTCGAGCACGTTGCCATGCATGTCGTAGAGGCCCCAGGCATTCGGCGCAAATGATCCCACGGGCTTCGGCGAACCGTTCTCCGAGCCGCCGTAGTTGGCCAGGCCGTCGAGCGCGGGATCGCGGCCGATGCTGGTGATGGACCGGCCGTTGTTGAAGGCGGTCTCGGTGCCCGCCCGGCACGCGTACTCCCACTCCTCCTCGGTCGGCAGGTCCGCGACGAGCGCGCCGCCATAGTGCTTGGCGAGGATCGCGTTCAGCTTGGCGAGATAGGCCGTCACGTCCTGCCACACCACCTGGTCGATCGGCCACGTCGGATTGTTCCGCCAGAAGCTCGGGCTGCGCGGCATCAGGCTCTCGTACTGCGCCTGGGTCACCTCGAACTTGCCAAGAAAAAACGGCTTCGCGATCTCGGCGCGCCGCGGCTCCGACTCGTTCGGCCGGCGGCCCAGTTCGTCCCGCGGCGAGCCGTACAGGACCGTGCCCGCGTCGATCCGCAGCAGCCGCACGCCGGCCTTCGGGCCGAGCACGAGGTCCAGCGCCGGTGGCAGCTGGTTCGGGTCGATCTCGGCCTCGTCCTTGAGCAGGTAGCTGAAGGCGGTCCGCGCCCGCCACTGGCCGGTGGTCAGGGTCTTCGCGTCGATCAACTGCGCCGCCAGCGCGTTTTCCGCCGCCGCCTTTTCGCCCGCCAGCGCCGACCGCAGCCACTGGCCCTCGGCCTCGGTGACCGCGCCGGCCGTGACGAACGGCTTGATCTTCTCCATCAGCGGATCGCGTTTCAGCTCCGGGTACAGGTCCGTCTGGGTGCGCCACTGTTCCGGCGCCAGGATCTTTTCCAGCACCAGCTGGGCCGCGACCTTCTTCTCCGGCTCGCCCTTGCGGCCGTCGAGCGCGGCGCGCAGCCACGCAAACTCGTTCTCCTTGATCGCGCCCGCCGCCAGCGTCGAGCGCAGCGCCTTGAGCACCGGGTCCCCGGTCGGCACCAATCCCGAGTACGCGCGCCACAGGTCCGGCGTCAGCGTGTGGTCGATCAGCAGGCGCGTCGCCAGCGCCTTCTCCGCGTCGCCATACGCGCTGCGCAGCGCGTTGTTGAGCGTCGCGCCCTCCTCGCGCGTGATCCCGCCGGATTCAATCAGGTCGTCCACGGGCGTCTTGAGTCCCGCCGGCGTCGCCGCGGCCGGGCCCGGCGCGTTCGCCGGGGACACCGTCGCCGGAGCCGTGGTCGGCGCCGCCACCACCGAGTCGCCGGGCTTCGCGGCCGGCTCGGCCGGGCGGGCGACCGCCGGGCTGGTCCGGACCCGGGCCGCCGGCTCGGACTCGACCGTGCGCTGGGTCCAGAAATAGAGGCCCGCGGCCCCGACGGCCACGACCACCACCCCGGCGACCGCCAGCATTGGTCCGGCCCGGCGCGGCGACGGCGCGGCGGACTTGCCCTCGAGGAGCTCGCGGATCGCGTGGGCGGAGGGCGGCCGGCCGGCCGGCTCCTTGGCAAGGCACGCGGCGACGGCGCGCTCCCACGCCTCCGGAATGGTTTCCCCGGTGCGGCCGAGTTCCTTGCGCCGTTCCGTCATGCTGGGCGGAACCTTGGCCAGTGTCTGCTCCCGGATCGCGCCGCGGAAGAAGGGCGGCTCGCCGGTCAGCAGGTCATAGATCGTGGCCCCGATGCTGTAGATGTCGTCCGCCGGCGTGGCCTTCTCGCCCATCGTCTGCTGCGGGCTCATGAACGGCGGCGTGCCCGCGGCGTTGCGGGTCACCCGGTTCACCGTGTCCGCCACCGTGCGCCCAATGCCGAAGTCGCCCAGCTTCACGTCGCCGCGGTCGTTGACCATCAGGTTGGCCGGCTTGATGTCGCGGTGCACGACGCGCTGCGAGTGCGCGTAGTGCATGGCGTCGCACAGCTGGTAGATCCACCGGCGGACGTCCTCCACCTCGAAGCATTTCTGCGGCCGCTGCAGCTTGAGCTTGTGGAGGTTGGTGCCGTCGACGAACTCCATCGAGATCGCCGACCGGCGCGAGTCGGTGACGAAGTCGAAAGTCTTGATGATGTTCGGGTGGGCCAGGTCGCGGTTGATGAGCACCTCGCCCTTCAGCTCCTTCAGCGCGTGGTCCTCGCTGGTCATCTCCTCGCGGAGGAACTTCAGGGCAACCCGGGCGTTGAGCTCGCGGTCGAGCGCGAGCCAGACGATGCCCATGCCGCCCTTGCCCAGCTCGGACAGCAGGTCGTAGCGGTTGAACACCACCTCCGGGGCGGGCGCCCGCACGGTGGCGCCTTCATCCGCGGGCAGATTCGGGGTCGGTGGGGTCTCGGCCATGGCGGGCGGGCTGGGTCACGCCGCAAGCCTCCATCTGCCGCGCCGCGGCGCCGGGGGCAAGCCGGCAGTGGCCCGCGGCGCCGCGACCCGCCGAAGGAACGGACCCAGCCATCTTTACGATTGCCGCAATTGCCCACCCTGCGGCATGCTCCGGACGGCGCGAGCGCCGAGCACCCCATGAGAGCCTGGCTGGAAAAGAAGGACGGGAGCCGAATCGCCTTCGAGACGAACTGCTACCTCGGCCGCGCGCATGCGAGCACCGTGCACCTCCAGTCGCCCGGCGCGTCGCGGCGCCACGCCCACATCCACGCGCAGCAGGCCGACACGGGCATCGAGTACTGGCTCGCCGATCTCGGCAGCACCAACGGCACGCTCCGCAACGGCAAGCGCGTCACGATCCCGTGCCGCATCGTCGACGGCGACATCGTCACCATCCTCGACGAGAGCTTCACGTTCCGCGCCGACGAGAGCTCCACCGCGACGGCTTCGCTCGACACCGACGCGCCTGCCACGGTCGCGGTGATCGCGAGCCCGCTTTGCTGGCTCCTGATGCTCGACATCAAGGCGTTCACCCAGCTGAGCCGCTCGCTCCCGCCCGACCAGCTCGGCCTGAAGGTCGGCACCTGGCTGCGCCAGTGCCGCGACGCCGTCGAGTCCGCCGGCGGCATCGTCGACAAGTTTCTGGGCGACGCGCTCTTTGCGTACTGGAAGCACTCGCCCGAGACCGTGAAGCAGATCGACGCCGCGCTGCGGCAGCTGCGCACGCTGCAGCTGGCGCGCGATCCCGACTTCCGCATTGTGCTGCACCACGCCCGCACCACCATGGCCGGCGGCGCCGGCGGCGCGAACAATCTCTCGGGTCCCGAGGTGATCTACGTTTTCCGCATGGAGAAGGTGTCGTCGGCCCTCCGGACCGACACGATCCTGAGCGAGGCCGCCGCGACGGCGCTCGGGCCCGAGTTCCGCTGCGAGCCGCTCGGCCAGCATCCTCTCGACGGCTTCAGCGGGACGCACGCGCTGTTCCAACTGCCGGCCTGAGCCGGCCGGCTGGCGCGGCCGGAGGTTGGGAGTGGAAAGTTGAGGGTCAAAAGCCGGAGCGCTCCGGCCGCCGCGCGGGCTGGCGGCAAGCCACCGTTCACGGCCCACCGTCCACCGCTTACCGATCCTTCGTCCGATCCCGGCTGATCCACTCGAGGGCCTCAATCGGCGAGGTCGTGTAGGTCTGCTGGCTCTCCGCGACCTTGAACTCCATGCTGCCGCCGCAAAACAGGTGGTGCGGCTTGATCATGTGCGAGCGGCCGAATGCGCAGCCCTCCACCCGCACCGCGCCGCCGGGCCGGTCGGGCCGGTCGGTGACCAGCTGCGCAGTGTGCGGGCCGGTCATGCGCAGCAGGTAATTCGTGTTCTGCGTGCGGACGAGGACGCGGTCGTCGACCTGCACCTTGCCGAGGTCGAGTTCGTCGCCGACCCACTTCTCCGCGGCTTGGAGAAATGCGACGATGTCCTGCGCGCCTGATGATTCCATGGGGATTTCGACCAGAGGAAGCCGACCGGGTTCTTCGAAAATGCGCGGGCCCGGCCCGGCTGCAAGGCGCATCACCGTTTCGCCTAGCTGAAGATCCGCCGCCACCGGGCCGTCGCCTTCCTCGCCGGCCCCACCAGCGCCACCACCGCCGTGATGTTGTCGCGGCCCGACGCCTTCTTCGCCCCGCCGACCAGGCCCTCCACCACGGGGCGCAGGTCCTCGGGCCCCCGCACCGCGGTGAGCGCCTTGGCGAGGTCATGGTCCCACAGGCCGTCGCTCAGGCCGTCGGAGCACACCAGGAAAACGTCGCCGTCCCTCGCCTCCTCCACGCCGGTCTCGGGATCGAACGGATTCAGGCGGTCGCCCAGGCTGAGGTCGATCTGGTTGCGCGCCGGGTGCTTCCGGGCCTCCGCCTCGGTCAGGCGGCCGGACTGCCGCAGTCGGCCCACCGGCGAATGGTCGCGGCTCACCTGCCGGAGCCGGCCGGCGCGGTGCAGGTAGATGCGGCTGTCGCCCGCCTGCGCCCAGCAGGCATGGCCGTCCGCCGTGAACACGAGCGCCGACAGGGTCGCGCCCATGCCGTCGAAGCCGGGTTCGTCGGCCCGTTGGAGAATCGCCTGGTGCGCCGCCCGCATCGCCTGCTGCAGCGCCGCGCCGGCCGTGTCCTTCGACCGCAACGGCGCCGGCTCGGCCCGCAGGCTTTCCACCACCAGCGTCACCGCCATCTGGCTGGCCACCTCGCCGGCATTGGCCCCGCCCACGCCGTCGCTCACCAGCACCAGCACCGGGCCCTCCGTCGCGTCCAGCTGCAGCGGCGCCGGGCCGGGGGCCATCAGGCGGTGCTCGCCGCCGGGCCGGCCCGCCCACCACGCGTCCTCGTTGTTCGTGCGCCGGATGCCGACATCGGTGAGTCCGTCGACATGCACCAGGGTCGGTTCGTCCATGGGCGGGCACGCTAGGCGCCGCGACCCCCGGAATCAAACCGGATGCGTCGGGTGGGGAGCACATGAAACCTTGCCCCTGGGCAGGCTCCTCGCTAGGCGTCGGGGCGTCCCCGGTTGTGTCGTCCCCACTGTTCCCCATGAAGATGAACACCGTCCGCCGTCCCGTCTCGTCCTCGCTGTTTCGCACCCGGGTGATCCTGGGTTCCGGCCTCCTCGCCGCCCTCCTGCTCTCGGCCGGCTGCGTCGCGCCGCTGCCCGTCACCACCACGCCCGCCGGCGCCACCGCGATCTTCGACGGCAAGACGCTCGGGCCCACGCCGCTGCAATACACCCCGGAGGGCAACAAGCCCGTCGCCGTTGAGTTCCGCCTCGACGGCTATTTCCCGGAGTCGTTCACCTTCCAGCCCTCGCCCGAGGCCAAGGGCATCTCGGCCCAGCTGGCGCCGCGGACGCTGACGAAGAGCTTCGACTTCACCTCGGCGCCCGACGGCGCCACGGTCGCGATCGACGGCAAGACCGCCGGCACGACCCCGCTCACCGGGCTGAAGGTCGTGTTTGACCGCGACGACAAGACCAGCCCATGGAAGACGAAGGCGGTCACCGTCACCAAGGCCAACTACCAGAGCGAGACCGTCACGCTCAGCGCCGACGCCGCCGCGCTGCCGCGGGTTGACCTCGGGCTGCTGCGCGAGGACCGCGTCTACCGCCTCACCGCGGTCAATGCCGAGGGGGCCGAGCTCAACGCCGAGGTCCGGCTCGACGGCAAGGTCGTCGGCCAGACGCCGCTGAAGCTGCCGATCACGTTCCAGCGCGCGGTCAAGACCGCGCCGTGGCCCCAGTTCAAGGTGTCCGCCGAGATTCCCGCCAAGTACCAGCCGGCCACCGCGACCCTCGACTTCGCGCGCCCCACCCTCGCCGTGGGCTTCAAGCTCGAGCCCGTCACGGAGATCGTGACGACCTTCACCTACCCGACGCTGGTCATGACGCCGACCGGCGTCACATTCCGCTTCCAGCGCACCAACGCCATCGCGATCCTCAACACGCGCGAGCCGGCCGAGATCATCAGCGACCTGAAGCCCGTCACGAACTTCGGGCGGCAGGACGTCAAGGACACCGCCTCCCGCGCCGAGTGCATCAACTCGTTCTGCGTGTCGCCCGACGGGCAGAACATCATCTTCAGCCTGACGGAGCGCGACGACCAGGGCGGGTTTTACTCGAACCTCTCGATCAAGCGCGCCGACGACGTGGGCGGAGGCGTGGCGCGGCTGACGCAGGGCCCGCGGTACGCCGACACGCTGCCGTACATCGCCAACGACGGCAGCAACTACCTCGTGTTCGCGTCCAACCGCACCGACCGCACCAAGCCCGACATCTTCCGCGTGAACCTCGTCGAGAACCGCCTCTCGGGCGGCATCTCCCGCCTCACCAACGACAGCCGCTACAACTTCGGCCCGTCATACGGCGACAGCAACCGCCAGCTCTTCTACCTCTCGACCGAGCCGAACTTTCCGACCGCCGAGTCCCAGATCAGCAGCATCCGCCTCGACGGCTCGCTGCCGACCCAGCTGAGCATCACCGCGCTCGAGCTGAACAACGTGTTTGCCGAGAAGGTCTACTTCGTCCGGCTCGACGAGGACTCGAAGAAAAAGCAGATCTACTCAATCACGGCCGACGGCAAGCTCGAGACCGCCCTGCTCAACCAGGAGGACTTCCGCACGAGCAACTGCTTCAACCCGTCGGTCAGCCCCGACGGCACCCGCGTGCTGTTCGTGTCCGACCACGGCACCGACGACCAGGGCCGGCACAACAACGACATCTACCTCGTGAACGCCGACGGCACCAATCTCCAGCGGCTCACCCACAACGGCTCGGACGACCTGATGCCGGCGTGGTCGTTCTCCGAGGAGGGCGTGATCTTCTTCCTGTCGAACCGCGGCGGCGCCTACAACGTGTGGCGCCTCAAGGTCAGCGGGGCGAAGTGACGCGCCGGGCCGCGTCATCGAGGACGACCGCCTCCTGAGGTCGGCTGCTGCGCATCGGCTGCGGCCGGACGGGCCGTCGCCGGCCTCGGTCGCAGCGGGAGTCGATCGTAGCGGCCGACGTGATCGTAGCAGCCGACGTGAGGAGGCTGTTCCGACTACGCCAGCCTTCGCCGCCGCTCGGACGGCCCGCGGCGCGATCCAGGAGTCAGCGGTCGAGGGGCAGCACCTTCACCTTCTGGCTGACCCCCTCGATCTCCATCCAGAACCCGCCGAAGCTCGCCGGGGTGATCGACACTTTCGGCCGGTGGAGTACCGGCGAATAGTAGCTGCCGCCATTGGCCACGCGCCAGTGCTGGCCGTTCTCGAGCCGGAAGACCGTGTGGCCCTCCCAGCCGTCGAAGTCCCCGGCGAGGCAGCTCTCCACCGCGGCATACTCAACCTTCGTGCCCGGCGAGAGCAGCACCTTGGCCTTGGCCAGCAGGCCCGGCGACGTCTCCCTCGCCTTGGCCGCCTCGGCCTGCGCATGCGCGGCCTCCGCCCGGGCCCGGGCCTTTTCCGTCTCGGCGGCGGCGCGCGCCGCCTCCACCTCGGCCGCCGCTGCAGCCCGGACCGTCGCGACCTCGCCGCGCTTGTAGGCCGCCACGAGCTCGTCCAGCCGCGCGAGCGCCGCCGGCGTGAGTTTTCCGAGCTCGGCCGCCGCGAAATCCTCCGGCGGGAGTGCCTGCGAGAAGGGCGTTTCCGCCCGGCCCAGCCCCGCCGCCGCCAATGCCAGCCCGCCCGCCAGGAGCCAATTCTTCATGGCGCGAACACAGCCCGCGGCAGCGCCGCCCGCAACACCATTTCCGCCCTTGCCATCCCCGATGGCCGCGCCTGAGTTCTAGCCGGATTCCCCCCGCATGCCCGGCCGCATCACCGCCCTCCTTCACCCGTCCCGCATCACGCTCCAGGTGCAGGGCAACAAGCGCACCGCGGCCCTCAACGAGGTCGCCCGCCTGCTCGACGGGCACCCCGACGTGGCGAACTTCGGCGGCTTCTACGACGAGCTCCTGGCGCGCGACCGGCTCGACACGACCTGCCTCGGCAACGGGGTCGCCCTGCCCCACGCCCGCACCGAGCATGTGCGACAGATCGTGCTTGCCGTCGGCCGCAGCGACACGGGCATCCCCTTCGACGCCGCCGGCGAGATCGTGAAGCTCCTCTTCGTCCTCGGCACGCCCAAGTCGAAGCCCGGCGATTACCTCGCGGTGGTAAGCGCGCTCTGCAAGCTGCTCCGCGATCCCGCCGACCGTGCCGCCCTGCTCGCCGCCCCCACCCCCGACGCCTTCATCGCCGCCGTGTCCGCCATCGAGACGCGCCTGGGCCTGTAGCGCGGCGCCACGCCGCGCAGGGAGCAGGGTTCAGGATCCAGGTAACAGGATTCGCCCGGCGCCGGGGTCCGGGCTGATCGTTGCAGCTTGAAGGTCAGGCCTTCGACCGACGCGTTCGAGGTTCGGCGTTCGATGTTGGAGGTTCGGAGTTCGATGTTCGGCTTGGTCACGCGCATGTCGCCCTTGCCAGCGCGCCTCGTCCCCGCTTCGCTGGCCCCGCGTGATCCGCTCGTTCATCTTCAGCGAGGGCAAACTCGTCGGCCAGGACCTCGAGCTCGAGGCCCTGCGGCTCGTCCGCGCCGACAAGGGACTCATCCTCTGGGTGGATCTCGAGAATCCGACCGACGCGGAGATCAAGGCCATCCTCGAGGGCGTTTTCCAGTTCCACCCGCTGGCCATCGAGGACTGCGTGACGCCGAGCTCGCTGCCGAAGATCGAGGACTACGAGGACTACCTGTTCATCGTGATGCACGCGGTAGACTTCAGCCGCGCGGACAAGTTCGCGACCAGCGAGCTCGACCTGTTCCTCGGCAAGGACTACCTCGTGACGTTCCATCGCTCGCCGCTCAAGTCGGTGCAGGGGGCGGTGGACCGCGTCAGCAAGAGCACCGCCCGCGGTCCGGACCGCCTCGCGCACACGATCCTCGACCTGCTGGTGGATCTCTACCAGCCCGTGATGGTCGAGCTCGCCGCCGAGCTGGAGGAGATCGAGGAGAGCGTGCTGGCCAAGGACACGGGCTCGCAGGAGTTCGTCACGGAGATCCTCAAGGTGCGCGGCGACTTCTCCCGCATGCGCGCCATCGCGGCCCCGCAGCGCGAGGTCATCGAGCGGCTCGCCCGGGGCGACAACAAGCTCGTGCGCTCGACGATGCTGCCGTACTTCCGCGACCTGCGCGACAACCTCGCGCGCTTCGAGGCCACCGCCGGCGGCTACCATGAACGCCTGATGATGGCGTTCGACATCTTCCTCAACAAGGCGGCCTTCGAGGCCAACGAGGGCATCAAGTTCCTCACCGCCCTCACCGCCGTCACCCTGCCGGCGGTCCTCGTCGGCGGCTGGTACGGCATGAATTTCGACCACATGCCCGAGCTGCGCTCACCGCACGGCTACCTGTACGCGGTGATCCTCACGATCGTCTCCACCGCGCTCATGGTGATCTACCTGAAGAAGAAAAAGTGGTTCTAGGGCGGTCGCCCGCCCAGATCCTTGCCGAAATGCGGATGCCACGGGCCGCGCGGCAGGTAGGACTTGGGATCGATGGGATTGATCAGCATCTGCGAAGCCACGTCCGCGGTCGCGTGGGCATTGTCGGTCAGCTTGTTGAGCAGGTGGTAAATCAGCGGCTCGATGATTCCCGCCTGGCCATTGCCCGATTGCACCACGCGGCATTTCCAGATCTGGGTGCCGGTCCGGGCGTCCACCATCCGGGCGTCGAGTTCCACGGTCGAGTCCGCCACGAGCACCAGGTACTTCGATCCGTACTGCTTGACCCGGACGTACAGCACGGCATCGGCCCCGAACACCTCGTGGAGCTTCCGCGGTGGAATCTGGTGGATTTCACCGGGCACCGTCAGCCCGTTCTCCCGGAAATAGCGGTCGGCCAGCCCGACCGGCACGACGTAGTAGCCCGCTTCGCCCAGCGGCCGGGTCAAGGTGGTGAGCACGCTATAGCTGGCGATTACCTCGGTGCTGTCATTTAGCGGGGGCAGCACCAGAATCGAGCGGGGCCGTGCCTTGGCGAATTCGGCGAGGTCGGGCTTCGTGACACAGCCCGCGCCCAGCATGACCAACCCGAGCAGCAGAATCGCCGGCGTCGTCGTCATGTCGCGGGCGGGGGACCAAGTTTTCCGATCAGGCGGTCCATGAAAACGGCGGATTCGGGAAAGAGCGTCTTCTCGGCCGCAAACTCGCGCCGGGCGGACTCGACCTTGCCCTGCACGTAGTAGAGATAGCCCAGTTGGGCATGCAGGCCCGGGTGCGCCTGCTGCTGCGTCGCCGCCGCCTTGGCCAGATCCTCCTCGAGCAGCCTGACGTCCTCGTCCACGGACGCCTTTTCCGGATGGGCGTAGCCCCGGTACAGCAACGGCTCATACCTTCCCCAGTAGAACAGCGTCCGGGGGCCTTGGCAGCCGCAGCCGAGCAGGACAACCAACCCGACCGCCGCGAGGCGGAAGCGGTTGGTCATCGGGGCAACGTCCAGCCTTGGTCGTAGCTGGCCACCAGCTTCTCGACGGCCTCGCGCACCGCGAGGTCAAGAACCTTGCCGTTCAGCGTGGCATCGTAGCTGGCGGTGCCGCCGAACCCGAGCACCTCGCGGTTGCTCAGGGCATACTCGCCCGCCCCCTGCACGGAGGCAATCACCTCGGCGGTGCGCACATCAACCACGTACAGGCTGACTTTGGCATAGGCGATCTGCGACTTGCCCGAGCCCATGATCCCGAACAGCTGCTGGTCGCCGACTTCCTTGCGGCCAAAGTCCGTGACATCGCCCGCGATCGTCACCACCGCACCCTTGATCGCCTGCGGCTGGTTCGCGTACGCGGCCTCCTCCTTGATCTCCGTCATGTTGGCCCGGTCCAGGACGGAGAATTTCCCGGTTTGCTGCAGGTGGGTGACCAGGATCGTCTGGGCCTGGCCGCCCAGACGGTCCACGCCATCGGAGAAAATTCCGCGCATGTAGCTGGATCGGTTGTCGAACTTCCCCACCCGGACCGGCAGGCGATCGCCCGCACGAGTTGAACTTGCCCGCTGAACCTGGGGTGGAGTCACGCTGCGGCTGGATTCGGTCGCACAGCCCACCAGCACCAACACCCCGCACATCACGCTACCCCACGCCGACGCATTGGACGGTTTCATGTTGAGAGGCCGGGCAATAACACCCGGCGATGCCTTAATGACACGCCGGCGGCACGGCCTCAATCCGAATCACGCCGGAGGCCGGCCGAATTCGCTGCTTGTCAGGCTGCACCGTCGGCGGGAGGGTCGAAAGATGCGACGTCTGCTCCTTGCCGGCCTCCTGCTCTGCGCGACCACCGCCGCGACGCCCGCCCTTGGTTCCCCCGAGGCCGACACGGTCAACCGGTTCTTCACCGAGGCCCTGGAGCACAGCCCGGCCTACGACCACCTGCGCGAGCTGACGACCCGGTATCCGGGGCGCCTCGCCGGCACCGCGGCCCTCGACGGGGCAATCGAGTGGGCCCAGCGAGTGCTGGGCGCGACCGGGGTCGACCGGGTTTACACCCAGGACGTGATGGCCCCGCACTGGGACCGCGGGGCGCCCGAGTCGGTGCAGCTGCTGCTCCCCTCGGGGCGCGTTCCGCTGGCCGCCGCCGCCCTGGGCAATACCGGTTCCACGCCGCCGGAAGGAGTCACCGGCGAGGTGCTGATGGTTCATTCGCTGGCGGAAGTCGAGCGCCTCGGGCCCGCCGGGGCCGCCGGCAAGATCATCTTCTACAACCGCCCGATGCCGCCGCGGTTCGCGTACACCTTTGACGCCTACGGGGCCGCGGGCGACCAGCGCAATCAGGGGCCGGTCGTCGCGGCCCGCCATGGTGCGGTGGCCGCGCTGGTGCGCTCCCTCACGCTGGCGCATGACGACGTGCCTCATACCGGAAACTCAGCCCACCCCGTGGACGGGCCGCCGTTTCCGGCCGCCGCCCTCAGCACCGTCGCCGCCGACCGGCTGGCCGAGGCCCTCGCGGCCGACCCGCACATCCGGGTCTCGGTCACCCTGCACGGGCGCATCCTGCCCGACGCGCCGACGCGCAATGTCATCGGCGAGATCCGCGGCTCCGAGTTCCCCAACCAGGTGATCGTCGTCGGCGGCCATCTGGACTCGTGGGACATCACGCCCGGCGCCCACGACGACGGCGCCGGCGTCGTGCAGGCCGTCGAGGTGCTGCGGTTGTTCCACGCGCTCGGACTCAAGCCGCGCCACACGCTCCGGTGCGTGATGTTCACCAACGAGGAAAACGGCCTGGCCGGCGCCACCCGCTACGCCAGCATCGCGCGACAGGCGGGCGAGCGTCACATCCTCGCGGTCGAGAGCGACAGCGGCGGATTCACTCCCATGGGCTTCAATCTCGGCAGCACGCAGGGCAACGCCCACGAGCGCGCCCAGCGCTGGCGCCCACTCTTCGAGCCGTGGGGCATCTGGCGGTTCAGCAAGGGCACCGGCGGCGCCGATGTGAACCAGTTGCTGCTCCTCGGCGTGCCCGTCGCCGGACTCGCGCCGGATTCCCAGCGCTACTTCGACTACCACCACACCGCCATCGACACGATCGACAAGGTTAACCCCCGCGAGCTGAACCTCGGCGCCGCCGCCATCGCCGCACTGGTCTGGCTGGTGGATACCGATGGGCTTTAGCCCTTCGGCGGGAGTTGGTGAATGCGGGATGGAAGTTGGTAGTTGGTAGATGGAATACCTTACTGAGATCTCAAACCACTCCGCACCTTCAAGAACTGCTTACTTCCAGCTGCCAGCTACTAATTTCTAGCTACCTACTGCCAAAATAGAGATGCCGATCCGCGCCCTGGTCCTCGACTTCGACGGGCTCATTCTCGACACCGAGTCCGCACTGATCGCCGCGTACGCCGATGTCCACGCGGCGCACGGCGTGGCGTTTGACCACGAGCGGTTCCTCCGGTCCGTCGGTCACGCCGACTATGCGTTCGATCCCTGGCACGCGTTCGAGAAACGCGCCGACCGCGCGGCGCTCGAGACCCAGCGGAGGGAATTCAACCGCCGGCGCGACCTGGAGCTGGCCGTGCTGCCCGGCGTGGTGCCGCTGCTCGACGCGGCCCGCGCGCGCGGGCTTCGCGTTGGCCTCGCGTCCAACTCGACCCACGCCCATTGCGAGCGGCATCTGTCGCGGCTTGGCCTGCTCGACCGGTTTCACGTCCTGGCCTGCCGCGAGGACGTCCCGCTGCCCAAGCCCGCGCCCGACCTGTACCGGCGGGTGCTCCTGGAATTTGGGCTGCGCGGCCACGAGGCGATCGCCTTCGAGGACTCCCACACCGGCAGCCTCGCGGCGCGCCGGGCGAACCTCTGGACGGTAGCCGTCCCCAATCCCTCCACCGCCCACCACGACTTCAGCCACGCCAGCCTGCAGGTGACGTCCCTGGCCGACGTGACGCTGGCCGCCCTGGTCGAGCGATTCGAGGCCGCCGCCGGCTAAGTCGGGCAGCCGGATTCCAGGCGGCTGCCATTGTCGGGAAACGGACAGGTCCGGGCCGCCACCAAGGCCACGAAGGGACAGAAGACCACTAGCGGTCCTAGCTCCCTTCCAGCTCGGACCAGCGGGTGTAGACGTGCGCCAGTTCGGCCTCGAGTTCCTGCATTCGGGTCGTGGCTTGCGTGACCTCCGCACCGGCTTTCTTGAAGAATGCGGGATCGGCAAGTTTTTCGGTCAGTTTCGCCTGCTCCGCCTCAAGCGCCTCAATCCGGCCAGGCAGCGCCTCCAGCTCGGCCCGCTCGCGGTTGGTCAGCTTGCGGGCCTTGGGAGCAGTCGCCCGCGCAGAAGTCGTCTCGCGGATCGGCCTGTTCGCGGCCGCCTCCCGCGCGGCCGCCCGGGCGGTCTGCTCGCGCTGCCAGTCGTCGTAGCCGCCCAGGTACTCGGTCACACGCCCGTCGCCCTCGAACACCAGCAGGTTCGTGCAGACCTCGTTGAGGAAAGCGCGGTCGTGGCTCACGAGCAGCAGCGTGCCGCCAAACTCGACCAGCAGGTCCTCCAGCAGCTCCAGCGTCTCCGCGTCGAGGTCGTTCGTCGGCTCGTCAAGGACCAGGACGTTGCACGGCTTGGTGAACAGCCGCGCCAGCAGCAGCCGATTGCGCTCGCCACCTGACAGCGCGCGGATCGGCGTGCGGGCGCGGGCGGGCTCGAACAGGAAATCTTCGAGGTAAGAAATCACGTGCCGGGTCCGCCCATTGATCGTCACCGTTGCATTACCGTCGGCGACCGCATCCTGCACCCGCATGTTTTCGTCGAGCTGCGCTCGGAGCTGGTCGAAGTACACGACTTCCAGCCGCGTGCCCTGCTCGACCGTGCCGGCCTGCGGCGCGAGTTCGCCGAGCAGCAGCCGGAGCAGCGTGGTCTTGCCGGCGCCGTTGGGGCCGACAATGCCCACCTTGTCGCCGCGCTCGATGCGCACGTCGAGGTCGCGGATGACCCAGCGGTCCCCGTAGCGGAAGCCGGCCCCGCTGCAGGTGATGACCTTGAAGCCGCTGCGGTCCGACTCCTGGGCGGTCAGCTTCGCCGTGCCGGCCCGGTCGCGGCGGGCCTTGCGCTCGGCGCGCATTTGCTCGAGCGCGTGGATGCGGGCGCTGGCGCGCGAGCGCTGCGCCTTCACGCCGCGACGAATCCACTCCTCCTCCTGCGCGAGGCGCTTGTCGAACTGCGCGCGCTCGACCTCCTCGGCCTCGAGCACGGCCTGCTTGCGCGTCAGGAAGGTGTCGTAGTCGCACGCCCAGCCGACCAGCTGGCCGCGGTCGACCTCGACGATCCGGGTCGACAGGCGCCGCAGGAAGGCGCGGTCGTGGGTCACAAACAGCAGCGCACCGCCCCAGTTCAGGAGAAACTCCTCGAGCCACCGGATCGACTCCAGGTCGAGATGGTTGGTCGGCTCGTCCAGCAGCAGCAGCTGCGGCGCCTCGGCCAGGCCGCGCGCCAGCAGCACGCGGCGCTTCTGTCCGGCCGACAGCGCGGCAAACTCGGTCTCGGCCGGCAGACCCATCTGTTCCAGCAGCCGCTCGACCTGATCGTGACGCTCCCAGTCGTGGTGCTGTTCGAACGCCCCGCCCTCGCCTTCCACGACCGTGCGGACCGTGCCCGCCAGGCCCGTCGGCACCTCCTGGCGCAGCGTGGCGAACGCCGCGCCGGGTTGGCGGAACACCTGGCCGGCATCGGGCGCCAGCTCACCCGTGATCACCTTCATGAGCGTGGACTTGCCCGCGCCATTGCGGCCGACGAGGCACACGCGCTCGCCGCGGTCAATCTGGAGATTGACACGGTCGAGCAGCGGCGCGCCGCCGAAGCTCAGGCTGACATCGAGGAGACTCACCAGGGCCATGGAAACGGTCACGTTGGAGGAGCCTCGTTGCGCGTGACAATCCTGAACACCAGGGAAGCCAAACCGAACGCCGAACATCGGACGCCTGGTTCCGTACCGTTTGCCCTTTATCGACCGCACCTTCCCCTGCATCGTGACGCCGCGTGCCTGTCCTTCCTCCCCGGTACAATGTCCTCGGTGTCGGTGTCTCGGCGCTGACGCTGGCCGCGGCGTGCGAGCACGTCGTGGCTGCGCGGGGCCGGAAGCGGCTCGGCTACATCTGCGTCACGACGGTGCACGGCATCAGCGAGGCGCGAGCGAATGCGGATTTTCGCGCAATTCTCAACCGTTCGTATCTCACCACGCCCGACGGGATGCCACTGGTCTGGCTGGGGCCGAAGGGCGTGGAGCGGGTCTACGGTCCCGACCTGCTGCTCGCCGCGTGCGACGCCGGCCGGGCGTCCGGCCTGCGGCATTATTTCTATGGCGGCGCGCCCGGCGTGGCGGAGGAACTCCGGCGGCGGCTCATGGTGCGCTTTCCCGGCCTGGAGGTAGTCGGGATCTTCACCCCGCCGTTCCGGCCGCTCACGTCCGAGGAGTATCGCACCCTGCAGGCGGAGGTCGCGCGAACCCAGCCCGACGTGATTTGGGTTGGTCTCGGGACGCCCAAACAGGAGCGCTTCATGGCGGCGCACGCCGGAGACCTTGAGGCTGGCCTGCTGATTGGCGTGGGCGCGGCGTTTGATTTCCATTCCGGCCGCGTCCGGCAGGCGCCGCGCTGGATGCAGCGCAGCGGACTCGAGTGGTTGTTCCGCCTGGGCACCGAGCCGCGCCGGCTCGGGCCGCGCTATCTGGTCACCAACCCGCTCTTCGTGCTGCGTCTCCTCGCGCAGAAGGTCGGGCTGAGGCGCTATCCACTAGAATAGCCCGCCCTGCTGCAGCGCATCGCGCTTGTCGCCATCCAGGGTGCTGAGCGCCAGGAGTTGCATCGTGGTGAGGGCCGCGAGACGGGGTTCGCGGGCCAGCGACGCCAGCAGCACCGCGCCGGCCAGCGCGTCGTACAGCGCGGCATGATACCGGCGCCGGTCGGCCGGGCAGTGCCGGGTCGCCAGCTGGTCGAGCTCGTCCTGCAGGCCGCACGCCGTCACCAGCCGCTCCAGCTGGCCCGACTCCAGCTGCGGATAAAGCTGCGCGTACAGCCGGGCCGTGTCGATCCACGGGCCCCACTCGGCCTGCTGTCCGCCGGGACGGGCGAAATCCGGCGACGGCCGCGGGTACGGCCACACCGACTTCAGGAGGCCATTCTCCACGCCCGCATAATGCGCCGCCAATGGACCCCGCTCCCGCAGTCCGGCAAAATACTCCCAGTCGTCCGCGAAGGGCGTGGCGCCGCGGAGGGCCGCCGCATCCAGTCCGTGCACCGCCACGTCCTCCGGCCGGATGCGCCCGGTCGGACGACACCGCCGCGTGCGCGTGTCGATGACCGCGCCGTCGCGGACCTCGGCCACGCCGTACTCCAAGATCCCGGACGTCCGGCTGCCCTCGAAGTCGATGAAGAAGATGGACTGCCCGGTCCAAGCCATGTGTCCGCCACAACACAACCGTCCCTGTCCGCCCGCAACCAAATCCCTCCGCGGGCGGAGCCCTGGGCGACCACGAAGACAGCGATGTCCGGCTTCGTGTGCCTGGTGCTCCTTGTGGTGAAAACGGTTCGGTGCCTTTTGACGTGAGTTTCAGGCGTTTCGTGGTTCAACCATAACGTGGACCTGACGCCTTACCGCACGTTTCTCGGCGAATTGGCCGCGCGCAGCGGCGAATTCATCCGGCCGTACTTCGCCAATCCCGACCTCGTGGTGGAGACCAAGAGCGATGCGACGCCGGTCACGCTCGCCGACCGCGGCGCCGAGGAGCTGATGCGGCGCCTGATCACCGCGCGTTTCCCGGAGCACGGCGTCATTGGCGAGGAGCTCGGGAACGACCGGCCAGATGCCGAGTTCGTGTGGGTGCTTGATCCGATCGACGGCACCAAGTCGTTCGCTTCGGCTTGCCCGCTGTTCGGCACCCTCATCGCCCTCGTGCATCGCGGCCAGCCCGTCCTGGGCGCGATCCACCAGCCCATCCTGCGGCAGCTGGTCGTCGGCGACGGGCGCACGACCGAGCTCAACGGCCGCCCCGTCCGCGTGCGCCCGATGGCCCGGCTCGAGGACGCCACCGTGCTCGCCACCAATCTCCTGTCCCCCGCGCGACACCAGAATGGGCCGGCCTTCGACGCCCTGATCCGTCGCGCGCGCCTCGTCCGGACCTGGGGAGATTGCTACGGCTACCTGCTCGTGGCCACCGGCTGGGCAGACGTGATGTGCGACCCGATCATGAACCCGTGGGACATCGCCGCGCTGATTCCCGTGATCCGGGGGGCGGGCGGCGTGATCACCGACTGGCAGGGCAAGGACCCGGTAAACGCCCAGTCCATCGTCGCCGCCGGCCCGTCGCTGCACGCCGCGGTCATCGCGGCGCTCAATCCCTGATCATCGCAACCGGTCCAGACGGCCGGCGCGGGCCCGGTCCTATTTCCTTCGCCGGGACGGCGACCATGCCGCCGTGACCCGGGAGGTGAACCCGCCGCGCGCCTTCCAGTCGGCGATGATGGTGAGCTCGCGCGGCTGCAGTGCGCCGCCGAGGTCGTCACAAATCTTGTTGGTCGCCGCCTCGAAGAAAATCCCCTCGTTGCGGTAGGCGTGGAAGTAGAGCTTCAGCGACTTGAGCTCGACACACTTCTTGTCCGCGACATACCGCACCGTGATCGTCGCGAAATCCGGATGCCCCGTCATCGGACAAAGCGAGGTGAACTCGTGATGCGTGTGCTCGATCACATAATCCCGCTGCGGCGCGGGATTCGGAAACGTCTCGAGGATTTTCGGGTCGGACATGGCTCGTTCAGTAGTTGGTAGCTGGTAGTTGGTAGTTAGGAGCAAGGCAAACGGTCCCAGCGATTCAGGCGCATTGCTACTGGCTGCTAACTACTAGCTACCAACTTCCATTCCTCAAGTCGCCGTTTCCGTGAAGCGTTGCTCGCGGATGACGGTGATCTTGATCGAGCTGGGGTACTGGAGCTCGGCCTCGATCTTGGCCCGAAGCTCCTTGGCCAGGTCGCGCGCACCGTCGTCGGTGACGGTCTGGGGCGAGACCACCACGCGGATCTCGCGGCCGGCCTGGATGGCGAACGCCTGCTGCACGCCGGGCAGCATGAGCGCCAGTTTCTCAAGGCGCTCGAGGCGCTTGGCGTAGACGGCCATCGACTCGGCCCGCGCGCCGGGGCGCACGGCGGAAATGGTGTCGGCGAGGATCACCAGGCCCGCATAGACGGTCTCGGGCTTGACCTCCTCGTGGTGTGCCGCGACCGCGTTCACCACGATCGGGGTCTCGCCGTAGCGCTTGATGAACTCGGCGCCGACGTGCGCGTGGCTGCCCTCGAATTCGCTGCTCACAGCCTTGCCGATGTCGTGGAGCAGGCCGGCGCGCTTCGCGAGATTCGGGTCGAGCCCGACCTCGCTCGCGAGCATCGAGGCGAGGTAGGCCGTCTCGACCGAGTGATCGAGCACGTTCTGGTTGTACGAGAACCGGAACTTCAGGCGGCCGAGCAGCTTCACGATCTCGTGGTGCAGGCCGTTGATGTTGAGCTGGGCGACCGCCTCCTCGCCCGCCTGGGTGGTCGTGAGCTCGATCTCCTCCTGGGCGCGCTTCACGAACTCCTCGATCGTGGCCGGGTGGATCCGGCCGTCCTTCACCAGCGCATCCAGCGCCACGCGGGCGACCTCGCGGCGCATCGGGTCGAAGGACGAGAGCAGCACCATCTGCGGCGACTCGTCGATCAGCACGGTCACGCCCGTCGCCGCCTCGAACGCCTTGATGTTGCGGCCCTCGCGGCCGATGATGCGGCCCTTCATCTCCTCGCTCGGGAGCGGGACAAGCGTCGAGGTCAGGTCGTTGTTCGGCTTGCTGGCAATCCGCTGCATCGCGGCCACCAAGATCCGGCGGGCGGAATTCTGGAGCTCCTGCTCGGACTTTTCCAGGGTCTCGCGCTTGAGCGCGCGCAGCTCGTCCTGGCACTCGAGCATGACTTCCTCGCGCAGCGCGCGGCGGATCTCGTCGGCGTCCATCTGCGAGACGCCCTCGAGGCGCTTGCGCACGCTCTTCGACAGGGCCCGCAGCGCGTCGCGCGCCTGCCGGACGGCGGCGTTCTCGCGGTTGAGGCGCTCCTGCCGCTGCTCCAGCTGGTAGTCGAGCAGCGCCAGCGACTCCTCGTGGGCCCGGATTTCCCGCAGGCGCGCATCTGCCTCGATCTCGCGGCGGTCAAACTCGCGGTTGGCCTCGGCGCGCTTTTCCTGGATTTCCGCCTCGGCCTTCTGCTTGAGCTCCTCGGCGGCCACGGCCGCCTCGCGGCGGGCCACCTCGATGAGCTCGGCCGCCTGCTCGTGGGCCACACGCCGGGTGTGGCGCGTCAGCGCCCAGACGACCAGGAAGCCGATGCCGCCCCCGATGATCAGCACAACCGGCGACAACCAGTCGTTTTCCCCATAGTCCACCAGGAGCAGCGGAAGGTACATTGCGAAGGCAGCCATTAAATCGGGGACGCGGACGGTATGCGCCGTGGGGCCGGTTTTTCAATCCAGATCGCTCGGGCGGCGGCTGGCCGACCGAGGTAACAAGTTACAGATAGCAAGTATCCGGAGAACAGCGGCTTTACAGGTTCGACCATTCCTTCCTGTCACCCAATACCTGTCACTTGGCACCCGCCGCCGGAAGCATCAGGTCAGGCAGCACCTGATCCATGACAGACCGCATGCGGCCAAGAGCGGCCGCATCGCCTTCGCGGGCGTCGGCCTGCACCAGGATGTAAGCCCAGCGGTCGGCGCGGCCGTGGATCACCCGGTTCCAGGCGTCGACCGCCAGCCGGGCCCATTGCGTGCCGACGATCGTGTCGCCGCCGACAAACCAGTACGCAACGAGCTGCGGCACCACCACCCGGCCGCGCGGCGTGCGCACCTCCCGTCGCACGTGCAGCAGCGTCACGGGAAAGCGCCCGCCCGACCACGCGAGATCCCGCTGCTCGGACTGCAGGATCGTCCATCCCTGCCCCACCAGGCACAGCTCGGGCCGGTGAATCGACGAGCGGTCGCGGCCGCTGAGCACCACGGAGAAGTAGACCCGGTCGAGGGGATTGGCGACCGCAACGTACTCGCGGCGCGAATAGCCGGTGTCGGGCGGGAGGATTTCGCGCTCAACCTGGCTGATGTCCACCCGCCGGCCGATCCAGTCGGTGCCGAGGAACAGGGGCAACTCGACCGGATCCCGGCCGTCAGGCGCCAGCCGCACCCCCGCCTGGCCACGCGGCGGCAGCGACGCGAGGTGCGCGAGGAAAAACATCTCCCCCACCGCCAGCGCCACCACCGCTCCCGCCGCCCATGCGCCGCGCCCGGCAGACTTCCCCGATCCACGTTCCGGCTCCGCTTCCGCCGCCCCCTGCTCCGCCGGAGCCTCCGACTCCGGCATCAGCCGCGCCGCGAGCATCACGCCGCCCAGCACGATGACGAAAACGCCGTAGCCCATCACATCATGGGCCCGCCCGCCCCAGGCCTGGCCCCCGGCCTGGGCGGCAAAGATCACCGACAGGATCCGTGCGACGTTACCGAGGTAGATCAGCGGAAAACACAGCGCCACCAGCGACGCGCGGCGCCACCGGGCGCGAAACGTCAGATACCCGTACAGCACCGCGAGCGCGAGCAGGGCGACCAGCGAGCGGACGCCCGAGCAGGCCGCGGCCACGTCGTACTGGTACCGCCCGTCCGGCGCGAGCAGCTGCGTGCCGTTCTGGATCACGCCGATGCCCGCCGCGTGCGCCACGGCGCCGCTGGCCTTGATGACCCAGAGCCGCAGCCAGAACCCGACCGAGTCCAGCGCGTTGAAGGGAATCGCAAACGCGAGGAACGCCACCGGAAAAACCGCCGCGTCGCCCCAGCGTTTCCCGCCGCCCAGCCGCAGCACGCCCCAGAGAAACACCAGCAGCGCGACCACCGACACGCGGGTCTGCTGCGCCGCGAAGCCCACGGCGTGGAGCAAGAGACCGGCGACCAGCGCGGCGAAGGCGGGCCAGGCCGATTGCGGATTGCGGATCGCGGATCGCGGATTTCCGGGGACGGATGACGAATTCCGGATTTCGGATTCCGAATTCCGGAGATTCCGGATGAATACCCCGATCGCCAGCGGCAGGATCAGGAGCCCGTGCTCGGTTTCCGAGGCCGGGTTGACCCATTGGAAACCCCACCAGTAAAACAGCGACGCCGAGTCGATGTAGCCGCGCGTGGCGTTGCCGAACCACTGCAGGAGGATCGCCCCGGCCGCCGCGCAGGCGGCGGCGCTGAGCCACGGGGAAAAGCGAGTCTCGCGCGGGGAATTCATGACGGCGACAACGGCAAACGGAGGATCGCCGTCAGGCGTTGGCGCACAAGACGTGAATAACTGTACCGCTTCGCCCACTCGATGCCCTGGGTCCGAAGCCGGGCCACCTGCGCGTCGTCGGTGCAAATCTGCCGCAGGGACTCGCCCGCGGCGGCTGAGTCGGTGAAATCCACGAAGCAGGCGGCCGGACCCGCGACCTCGCGCAGCACCGCCAGGTCCTGGAGGACGCACGGGCAGCCGCAGGCGAGCGCTTCCGTCACGTTGCGTCCAAACGTCTCCTCCGCCGTTGCCGAAACCAGCACCCGCGCGCCGCGGTAGAGCGTGGGCAGGTCCGCATCGTCCACCCAGCCCACGAACCGCGTGTCGCTACCGAGTCCCAGCCGCTGCGCCTCCGCCTCGGCCCGCGCCCGCCCGCCCTCCCAGTCCCCGCCCGCCAGCACCAGCGGATGCCGGGACCGCAATTCCCGGGACAGTCGCGCGTAGGCGGCCAGCACCAACTCGGCCCGTTTGTAGGGATAGAAATTCGAAACCCACAGGAGGTAGCCCGACGGCAGGCCCGGAATGCCCGTCGGGCCGGCCGGCTGGAACACCGCGGAATCGAGTCCCTCGTGACTGACCACCACCGGGGCAAGCGCCCGGAGCTGTGCTGCCGTCCACTGCGAGTTGGCGATGACCAGCGCGGCGTGACGCAGGCCGCGCGCCATCGCGGCCCGCCGGTAGGCGGCACCAAGTCCCCCGCCTCGCCGGGGAGGAACGGTAAACACGTGCATCACCACGGGCAGGCCGCCGGTCCGCAGCGGCATGAAGCCCACGGTCAGCAGGGCGGCGGCGCCCCGCCGGCGGGCGGCGGGGCCAACCAGGAAATGATCCGCCCACAGCCGGTCGAGCCGGCGGTCGTTCGCCGAGAAATCCTCCACCACTTCCACGCCAGGCCCGGCCAGGTCCGAAAACGCGCCGGCGCCGGCGAAGATCACCCACTCGACCGACGGATCCTGCCGCCGCGCCTCGGTGATGAAGCTGCGGAACAACGTGGTCAGCCCGGTGCGCCGCCCGGGATGCTCGCAGAGAAAGCTGAAGGCGAGTTTCATAGGCGCTGGTAAATCTCCTCCCAATGCAGCGCCGCCTTGGCCGCGCGACGTGCCGTGCGCCTCACGGCTGCCCGGTCCAGCCGGGTCCAATCGCCGGTCCGGGCCCGCTCCGCGATCGCCGCCGCGAGACTCGAGGCGTCGCCGCTGCGGAACAGCCAGCCGTTGGCACCCGGCCGCACCAGGTCCACCGGTCCGCCCGAGTCGGCCGCCAGCGCCGGCACCCCGCCCGCCCAGGCTTCCTGCAGGACCATCGAGTACGGCTCGTGGTCCGAGCAGACCACCACCAGGTCGACCGCGGCGAGCAGCCGCCGCGAGGACGGCTCTTGGCCGCGCCACGTCACCTGGTCCATCAAACCGAGGCGAGCCGTCCGGTCGCACAATTCTGCCGCATAGTTGACTGAGTCGGCGTCCTCGTTGGCGGCGCCCACGTGCTCGAAGGTCACCTGCGCCCGGACCTCGGGTGGCAGCGCGGCCAGGGCGTCGAGGACCAGCTCCCAGCGTTTCCATCGGACCAGCATTCCGGCGCCGCCGAGCCGGAGGCGATTGGGCGCGGGCGGCGGCGGCGAACCGAGGAATGCCGACTCAGCGACGCCACCCGGCAGGCACTGGTCCCAGCCGGCACCCGGCACGCCATAGTGCACGCGCATGGCCGGCGTGAGCCAGTACAGTCTAGAGCCCAAGCGGCGCGCCGCCCACCGGTAGAACCAGCGCTGTCGCCCGTAGCAATGCACGCAGACCACGACGCGCGACTCACCCCAGCGGTGGAGCCACAGCGCTACCAGCAGGCCGGCGCGCGAGTGCCCGTGGAAAACGCGGTCGGGCGCAGCCTGCAGCCACGCCTGCACGGCGCGGGCGACGGCGCGCGCCCGCCACGCCTCGCGCCAGCCGATCCGTTCGCCCTCGATGGACGGCCCGCGCCAAGGCTCCAGGGTCACGGGCGCCGGCGTCGCGAATTCGGGCACCACGCCGTGCAGCATCCGGAACCGCCCCGTTTCCCGGAGGGCGCGCAGCACCGCCACCACGCCGCCGCGCTCGGTGCGATACCCGGTGTAGTGCAGCACGGTGAACATGGGCGGATGCCCCGCATCCCTAAATTCCCGCCCCGGAGAATGACAGCCATTTCGGCGGCGCACTTTCCGGCTCGCGACCCGAAGCCCGGGCCAACCATAGTGCTGCGAGTGTCCTCCCCGCGCCAACCCCTGCAGAACATCCTCTGGCTGGTTGGCGAGCGCGTCGGCCGCGCCACCGTGACCGCGGTCGTGCTCGGGGTCGTGGCGCGCTACCTCGAGCCCGCGGGATTCGGGCGGCTGAATTTCGCCGTGGTGGTCGTGACCATCGGCACCGCGCTCGCGACCCTCGGGCTGGAGGGCATCGTGGTGGACGAGCTGGTAAAGCGACCCGGACAGGCCGGCGCCGTGCTGGGCACGGCCATCCGCCTCCGCTTGCTCGGCGCGCTGGGAACCTACGGCCTGTTGGCAGCCGGCGCGGCGCTCGGGATCTGGGGCGGGCCCGCGGACGCGAGGCTGATTCTCATCATCGGAACCCTGCTCGCGTTCCAGCCAGCGGACGTGGTCGACCTCTGGTTCCAGCGCCACCTCGATTCGCGCCGCACGGTGCTGGTAAGGTTCGCCGCCTTGGTCGGCGGGGGCGCGCTCAAGCTCGGCCTCGTCGCCGCCGACGCGCCCGTGGTGGCGTTCGCCTGGGCCCAGGTGGCCGACGTGGCGCTGGTTGCATCCGGCCTGTGGTGGGCGGGCCGGCACAATCCCTACTCCAGCGGTGCCTGGACCTGGGACTCCGCCATTGCGCGGGAGCTGTGGCGCCGGGGCGCCCCGCTCGCGGTCTCCACCCTGGCCGTGGCCCTTGCGATGCGAACCGACCAACTGCTCGTGCGGCAGTGGCTGGGCGCCGCGGAGGCCGGGATCTATTTCGCCGCGAGCCGCCTGACGGAGGTGGCGCTGTTCGTCGGCAGCACGATGACGCTCAGTTTCTTTCCCGGCCTGTCGGCCAGCCACGCCCAGTCGCGGGAGGCCTATCGCGCGCGCCTGCAGCAGATGTTCGACGCCCTGACGGCAGCGGGCTGGGTGGTGGCCGTCAGCTGCAGCGTGCTCGGCCCACTGGTGGTCCACGGGCTGTACGGGACGGCATATGCCAGGGCCTCCACCGTGCTGATGGTGCAGGGTTGGGCGTGCCTCTTTGCGTTCAGCGCCAGCGCCCGGTGGCAGTACATTCTGCTGTCGGCGCCGACCATGCTCAACCTGGCGGCAGCGGTTATCCACCTCGCGGTGCTCGTGCTGCTGGCCCGCTGGCTCATGCCCGCCCACGGCATCGTCGGCGCCGCGGCGGCCTGGCTCGCCGCGGTGGTCACGAGCGGCTATCTCACCACGTGGCTCTTCCCCGCGCTACGCCCGTGCGGGCCGGCGCAGACCCGGGCGCTGCTGATCCCGGTTGCCCCGGCCCGCTGGCGCGCTTTACTCGCGCAATTCCGCTCCTGAGCCGCCCATGCCGCTCGACTACTCCGCGCACTACGCGCTGTTCCACCCCGATTCGCCGGGCCATCGTCGCGGCCTGACATTGCTGCACCACCGCCTGCTGGCATCCCGGCTGCCCGCAGACCGCAGCCTTCCAATTCTCGATGTCGGCTGCGGCCGTGGCTATGTGATCGAGGACCTGCAGGCACTAGGTTATACGAGGGTCAGCGGTATTGACATTGACGCGGGCCAAGTGGGGTACGCCCGGCGGAGCGGCCTCGATGTCGCGCATGTAGCGCGCTCCGAGGATTTCCTGGCGGCCCGGCCCGGCGCCTACGGGGCGATCCTGCTGCTCGACGTGCTGGAGCACGTGCGGACCGCGGACCAGCCGGAGTTCCTCCGGGCCATCAGCCGCAGCCTTGCGCCCGGCGGCCGGCTGATCTGCTCGGTGCCAAACGCGGCGAGTTCGATCGGCGGCTTCTGGTTCCACAACGACTACACGCACCAGACCAGCTTCACCGACGACAGCCTGACCTTCCTGCTCTCGCAGACCGGCTTTGTCGAGGTGCGCTGCGGCGGGATCGAGTTCTTCCCGCGGCCGCGGTTCCTGTTCTGGCTGCCGACGCGGCGGACCGTTGCCTGGTGGTGCCGGGTCGGCACGCGGCTGCGGCGCCGCGCAGAATTCATCGCCGAATTGGGCTGGGAACGGGGTGGCAAGGTGACCCTGACCCCCAACCTAGTCGCGACGGCCGACAAGCCGCCGGCATGAAGTCGGCCGCCAGCTTCGACGTGTTCGACACGGTGGTGACGCGCGACTTTGCGCACCCCCGCGACCTGTTTGTGCACGTGGGGGCCGGCCTCCGGGCCGACGGGATCTCCCCGCTCGACCCGCTGGCCTTCGCCATGGCGCGGTGGGATGCCGAGCTCGCGGCGCGCCGTGAATCGCCGGCGGTCGAGGTGACCCTCGACGAGATCTACGCGGTGCTGGCCCGCACCCTGCGCTGGGACCCCGCCACGCTCGCCCGCGCGCGGGAGCGGGAACTGGCGACCGAGGGTCGCCACCTGCACGGGGTGCCGCGCGCGCGGCCCCTGCTGGCGGCCGCCCGCGCCTCGGCCGGCCCGTTGATGTTCCTCTCGGACATGTACCTGCCCTCCGCCGTGCTGGGTGGCTGGCTCGCGCGCGAGGGCGTGATGGCGCCGGGCGACCTGTTGTTCATCTCCGGGGAAACCCGCGCCAATAAAAGTTCCGGCCGGATGTTCGAGTTCGTGCGGGACGCCACCGGCATGACGTTCGGGCAATGGCACCACACCGGCGACCACCCGTTCGCCGACGTCGCCAAGCCACGCGAGTTGGGCCTCACGGCGACGCACTTCGCCGACGTCCACCTCACCGCGCGAGAGCGCCGGGCCCGCGCGACAGACGGCGAGTTCGCCCCGCCGTGGCGCTCGCTGCTGGCCGGGGCGATGCGCCGCGCCCGCCTTGACCGCCTTCCCGCGACCGAGCGCGAGGCGGTGCTGTGGGAGACCGGCACGGCGGTGGCGGGCCCACTCTTCCACGGCTTCGTCCGGTGGACGCTGGCCGAGGCGGAGCGGCGCGGACTGAAACGCCTCTATTTTCTCGCCCGCGACGGCCAGATCTTTTGGCGCATCGCCCGCCAGATCCAGGCCGGGAGGCCGGCGGCGGTTGAATGCCGCTACCTCTATGCCTCGCGGCTGGCGTTCGCCGGTCCCGCCGAGCTCGAGTCTCCCGCCGCGCTGCGCTGGCTCGCGGCGCCGACCGGACATTTCCACTCGCTGCGCCAGACCCTGCTGCAGCTCGGCCTCGACGAGGCCTGGGGCCGCGACCACCTGCCGGCAGAGCTGGCGGTCCCCGATCTGGACGCCAACCTGCCGCCCGCCACCCGCGAGGCGCTGGCCGACTGGCTCCTCGCGCCGTCGCGGCGTCAGGTGGTGCGCGAGGCGGTCGCGGTCCGCGCCGCCCGGGCCCGGGCCTACCTCGCGGCTGAGGGTCTCCGGGCGGGCGAACCGGTCGGGCTGGTCGACGCGGGCTGGCTGGGCAGCATCCAGCGCAACCTGGAACAGGTCCTCGCGGAGGACGGACGGCCGGCCCCGCTCACCGGTTTCTATCTCGGCCTGATGCCACCCGCCGACCCGCGGCCGGCGGGCGAGATGCTCGGTTTCACCAACCTGCACGCGCCGATTCCGCTCGTGCGCGAGGAATCGCACAAGGTGCTGGTCGAACTGATGGCCCAGAGCGATCACGGGCAGGTGCTCAATTTCCGCGAAGCTGGTGGCCGGTGGGAGCCGGTGCTCAACGCACCCGGACCGGTCAACCTCGATGAGATCCGGCTTTTTCAGGAGGCGATCCTCGCCTTCGTCCGGCGCGCGGAGGAAACGGCTGACGCCGCCGCGGCCCCGCCCGGGGATTTCGCCCGCGCCGTGATCGCACTCTACAGAGACTTTCACGACCGACCCTCGACCCGGGAGGCTCGGGTGTTCGGGTTCCTGCCGCACGCGGACCAGCTCTATGAGCAACGGCATGCCACGCTCTGCGCCGACTTCGCCCTCAGCGGCCTGCTGCGGGCCCTGCGCGACTACCGGCTCCGCCCGCCGCACTGGTGGATCGGCGGCCAGATCGCGCTGGGACACGGTCCGCTGTTGCGCGCCTTCCGCGGGGCCAAGCGCGCTTGGTGGCGCCTCCGCGGGCGGGCCGAGTGACCCCGCCTAAGCGGGCCGCAAGCCGAGGGCGCGGACCGGCCCCGAGACAAACATCCGGACGACCAGGTCGCCCCCGCCGTGGGTTGAGCGCCACGCCCGCCACGCCAGACCGCTGGCCGCCGCCAGGGTACCGGGCGTCCGGTGAACCACAAAACTGCGGCGGGCATGGAAGGCCGCCTGCGCGGCAAAACCCTCGGCCAGAAACCGCTCGCCAAAGCCGCCGAGCATGGCGGACTGGCTGGAAGACTCGGGCTCCGCGGCCAGCAGCGCGGGCCACGAGGTGCCCTCGTCCCGGCCGGCGCGCCGGCGAGCGGCGAGCAGACGCACGACGCAGCGTTCCCGCGAGATCCGGCCGGCCCGTTCAACCGTGGTCTGCGCGGCATGGTGCCGGTACTGCAGCAGCACCTCGGGCACCCCCGCCATCGCGTACCGCTCGGCGGCCCTTGCCAGAAAATCGAAATCCGCGGTGAACGCGAACGCCGCGCGATAGGGCAGCGCCGCAAAGACCTCCCGCCGTCCGGTGTACGCCGGAGTCACGACCGGCGCGGCGAATTCCGAGTAACGGCGCTGCGAGTCGGCCTCCACCAGGGCGAATTCCCGGCCGATGACGCGGCCGGAGCCGTCGATCGATTCCGCCAGCGACGACACGAGGCCGAGGGCCGGATCGGCGCGAAGGCGCGCGACCTGGCGCTCCAGCCGCACGGGCAGCATGACATCGTCGTGATCGAGCAGCGCGATGAACTCGCCGCGCGCCGCCGCGACGCCGGCGTTGTGGCCGGCCGGGATGCCCCCGTTCCCGGGCTGGACCATGAGCCGCAGCCGTGGATCGCGACCCGCCTCGCCGAGATCCTCCGGCTTCAACCCCGCGCCATTGTCGACCAGCACGAGCTCCAGGTCCCCGAGCGTCTGCGCGAACACGCTCGCCACGGCCGCCCGAAGGAACGGCGTGACGCGATGGGTGACCATCAGGACGGAAACGGCGGGCATGGCGCGGCGGGACCAGGGAACGTTCAACTTTCAACGTTCAACCCTCAACTCCCGAATCGCGGTCTAGCCTTCGACCTGCCACATTCGGCTTTCGACCACACCCCCCGGCCTTTTCGCTGGAGCGCGTCCCGGTTCGCTGCCAATACCAGTGACCGATTCTCATGCCGCTGACTCCCGCCTGGCGCACCCGTCTGTTTACGACCGTGGCGGTCGCGGTGGCGGTGTGGATGGGAGTCTCGATCGCCGAGGGCGATTCGCTGCCGGCGCTGGTGGCGGCGGTCCTCCTCGGCTTCGCGATCACGCCCTGGATCCGGCTGCCGCTGGGCTCGGTCCTGCTCGCGGCGGTCGTGTTTGGCTACGTGGTCGGCAGCCGTGGTTTTGCGCAGATCACGCTGACGCCGACGCTACCGATCCTCCCGGCCGAGGCCGTGCTGGCGCTGGCGGGTCTGCTGTTCGGCTTCCAATGCGCCTGGCGGCGGGAACTTCCGTTCCGGCGCGACGCGCTGAACGTGGCGCTGCTGCTGTGGATCTGTCTCGGGAGCCTGCGGATTGTGGTCGACGTGCGCACATACGGGCTCGTGGCGCTGCGCGACTTTGCGACCGTCTACTACGCCGGTTTCTTCTACCTGGCGCAGGAGGCCGCCCGGCTGCCGGCCGCGCGCCGCCTGCTCTTCAACACCCTCGTGATCGCCTGCGTGGTGCTCCTGCCGCTGTCTTGGCTCTTCAACCGCTATCCAGAGCTGTTCATGGACACGCTCACGATCCGCGGCATTCCGGTAATCTACTACAAGGGCGACTTGGTCGGCACCTTTCTCGCGATCGGTTCAGTCATGGCGTTCATGCGCTTTGAAACGGGCGGACGCTGGTGGAACGCGGTCGCCAGCATGGCTCTTGCCGCGGCGGTGCTGGGCACGACCAATCGCGCGTCGATGCTCGGGCTGGCGCTGGCCGCGACCTGGCTGCTGGTCGGGCGCCGCTGGCGCTTTGCGGCGACCCTCGCCGGCTGCGGCGGCCTGGCCTCGGCGGTAATCCTCCTCTGGGCGGTGGCGTTCAACCAGCCCGTTGAAAAAACCCCAGTCTATGGCGTGTACGAGCGGGCGCTCTCCCTCGCCGATTTCTCGGGTCAGCGCACCTACCTTAGCGCCGAGAGCCTGAACAAGGGCGACAACAACCAGTTCCGGCGCGTCTGGTGGGGCGCGGTGATCGACGAGACCGTCGAAGGCAACCCGTGGGTCGGCCTCGGATTCGGCGCCGACCTCGCCGAGCGGTTCGTGCGGGAATACTACGCCGACAGTCCGGAGGAATTTTCCACCCGCAGCCCCCACAACGTGCTGCTCACGATCTTCGCCCGCATGGGTGCCATTGGCCTCGTGGCCTTTTTGGTCGTCCTCGGCATCATCGCCGTGCGCACCTGGCGCGCCGTGCATGCCGACCCCTTGGACGCCGGACTGTGGTGCAGCGTCTGGATCATGCTGGCCAGCGCGTGCCTCGGCGTGGTGCTCGAGGGACCCATGGGCGCGGTGGTGTTCTGGATCGTGCTGGGCGTGGCGGCGACGCCGGCGGAAGAGGGAGAAAAAGGGACGAACGACGAGGGACCAGTGACGAGGGAAGGTGTGCCGGTGGCGGGGAAAAGTTGAAAGCCGGACGTGGTGGGAGGTGCCTGCAGGGTGCGGCGTTCGATCGGGTCCCCCGCCCTTCGATGTCCGATGTGCGATGGTGGACTGACCGGCCGGCGTCGCTCCCACTCTTGCGCCGGGACCGGGAAGCCTGCTTAGTCGGGGCCCGTGAACCTGCCGTCGCCCACCGACTACATCAGCGTCTTCAAGACGACGACGCGGGAGCGGTGGGACTGGATGACCCCGTTCGCGCTGGGGTTGCTCAGCCTCTTCGGCATCGCGTTCATCTACAGCGCGCAGTACTCGGTGCACGGCAGGAACTGGCTGACCCAGATCGTCTGGCTCGCGGCCGGCGCGGTCCTTTACGGGGTCGTTTCCCTGATCGACTACCGCTTTTGGCTGAGCGTCGCCCACTGGTTTTATCTGCTCTGCCTGATACCTCTGGTGCTGGTCCTGCTGCCCGGCATCGGATCCGAGGTCTACGGCTCGCAGCGCTGGATCAACCTCGGATTCTTCTCCTACCAGCCATCCGAAACGGCGAAGATCGCCGTGCTCCTGATGACGGCCAGCCTGTTGATCCGCAACGAGGTAGGCACGGTCCGCCAATCCCTGAGCGTGCTGGGGAAATTGGCCCTTGCGGTGGGTGCACCCATGCTCTTGATCTTGCTACAGCCCGACCTGAAGTCGGCGATCGTGTTGCCCCCGATGGTCTTTTCCATGCTCTATGTTTCCAAGCTCTCGACGCGGTTCTTCGCGGCGGCGCTAGGGACTTTTCTGCTGGTCCTCGGGATCGTGACCTGGGACACGCTGAGCTATAAGAACTACATGGAGTCGCACGGGTACTCTTACCTGGCGGACAAAGGCAGCTACCAGGCGCAGTCTTGGGTGCCGCTGCACGACTACCAGCGCAACCGCATCATCTCCTTCGTTTGGCCCGACAAGGTCGACCCCATGGGCGTGGGCTGGAACCAGCGCCAGTCGCTCATCTCGGTCGGCTCGGGCGGACTTACCGGCAAGGGCTGGACCGAGGGCACGCAGGCGCAGCTCGGCTACCTGCCCCGCTCGGTCGCCCACAACGATTTCATCTTCTCGGTCATCGCCGAGGAAAAAGGATTTCTGGGAAGCCTCACGGTTCTCGGCCTTTTTGGCGTGGTACTGTTCAACGGCATTCGCATCGCCGGTCTCGCCCGAGACCGCTTCGGCACCCTGCTCGCCATCGGCGTCACGGTGCTCTTCGCGGTGCATGTGTTCGTGAACATCGCCATGACCATCGGGCTGGTGCCCATCACGGGCATACCACTTCCCTTCATCAGCTACGGTGGCTCCTTTGTGCTCAGTTGCTGCTTGCTGCAAGGACTGGTCCAGAGCGTCTATCGCTTCAGGAAGGATTTCATATGAAATCACTTCTTCGCGCTATCGACCGCTCTGCCGGAATTTCCTGCGCCGCGACGAGTGCCCAGGGGGGCCCCGTGAACCCAACCCACGACCCCCACCATGAGCGAATCCTCGCAATCCTCGTCCGGCGGCCCGCCGCCGGACGTCGCCCAGCAGTATGACTCCGAGCTCGTCAATCCCCCGGCCCAGGGTGAAACCAAGCCGCTCAGCTCCGCCGAGCTGAAGGCCGGCGCCGCCGAGCGCTCCCAGCAGCGCCCCCTCCTCCAGAAGATCCTCTCGATCTTCAAAAAGGAGAAGGGCTCCTACCGGGAACTGATCATCAATTCCGAGCCGCTCGAGAAGCGCGTCGCGCTGCTCGTCGACGGCCGCCTCGAGAAGTTCGAGATCGAGCGCGAGTCCGACAACCGGATGGTCGGCGGCATCTACAAGGGCCGCATCAAGAACCTCGACGCCGGCCTCAAGGCCGCCTTCGTCGACATCGGCTACACCAAGAACGCGTTCCTCCACTACTGGGACATGCTCCCGGCCGCCGCCGACTCGTCCGTCGAGGTCGTGCGCGTCAACAAGAAGAAGAACGCCCCCGCCCGCGGCGCCGAGCCCACGGTGAAGGACATCCCCGGCCTCTACCCGCCGGGCACCGACATCGTCATCCAGGTCACCAAGGGGCCCATCGGCACCAAGGGACCGCGCACCACGACCAACCTCTCGCTCCCCGGCCGCTACCTCATCCTCACGCCCTACAGCGACGGCTGCGGCATCTCCCGCAAGATCGAGGACCCGCTGGAACGCAAGCGCCTCAAGCAGCTCATCAACGAGCTCACCATCCCCGAGGGCATGGGCGTCATCGTCCGCACCGCCGGCGAGGGGAAAAAGGCCCGGTACTTCGTCCGCGACCTCCACATTCTCCTCAAGACCTGGCAGGACATTACGACGAAGATGCAGAACGAGCGCGCGCCGGCCTGCCTCTACCAGGAGCCCGGCCTCGTCGAGCGCACCGTGCGCGACTTCCTCACCGAGGAGGTTGACCGCGTGCTGATCGACAACAAGGAGGACCACGCCCGCACGCAGCAGCTGGTCGCGCAGATCTCCAAGCGCTCCGCCGGCAAGATCGCGTTCTACAACGACAGCATCCCGATCTTCGAGCGGTTCAACATCGAGCGTCAGATCGAGCAGACCGGCCAGCGGAAGGTCCCGCTCCCGTCCGGCGGCGAGATCGTCATCGACGAGACCGAGGCCCTGATCTCGATCGACGTGAACACCGGCTCGCACAAGTCCCGCGGCGGCGACGAGAAGAATGTCATCTATGCCGTGAACCTCGAGGCCGCCGTCGAGGCCGCCCGTCAGATCCGCCTCCGCAACCTCGGCGGCCTGCTCATCATCGACTTCATCGACATGAAGGAGCGTCGCCACCGCAACGCCGTCTACGAGAAGATGGTCGCGGAGATGGCGCAGGACAAGGCGAAGAACCACATCCTGCCGATCTCGACGCTGGGCATCCTCCAGATGACCCGCCAGCGCCAGCAGGAATCGCTGTCGTCCAACCTCTACACCGACTGCCCGTACTGCCGCGGCCGCGGCATCGTGAAGAGCGCGACCACCATGTCGGTCGAGCTGCAGCGCAAGCTCTCCTCCGTCGCCCGCCGCCTCCAGCTGCGGAACGACGGCAAGGAATACAACCTGCGCGTGCTCGTCCACCCGAGCATCCTCGAGCGCCTCCGCAGCGAGGACGCCGAGCTGCTCGTGCGCGTCGAGAAGCTCTACGGCGTGAAACTCGCGTTCCGCGCCGAACTCAACTACCACGTCGAGAACTTCAAGATCATCAACGCCGTCACCGGCGAGGAATACCGGTAACCGTCTGTATGGTGACATTAAATCCGTGTTGGTGACGCGAATTCCGAGTTGCTGACGCGAACTCAATGACACGCTGACACGAATTCCGTAGCAGCGCAGCCCCCTTCAGCCCGCCGCGAGCCACCTGGCCCGGCGGGCTTTCTGTTCCCGCGGGTTCGGCGATCGCAGGGCGCACGATCCGGATTCCCGGACTTCTAGATGAGAAGTGTCATTCGGCTTTTGCGCGACGGACTCCCCCAATTGATTCGGCTCATTCGGCCCTTTCCAGGAGGTGGCGTTGACTCACTTCCTTCAACGCGGGCTCCCTCACCAAACCGCCGGACCACAAGGCCCCTCCTTCCGCCGCCGAGCGACCGAGGCTAGGCCGGGATTCGGCGCTCGCTATCCAGTTGTCGGAGTGGGAGGCTCGCCCTAGCCCGGATTCCATGCCCCACCGCATCCTGCTGGCGGAAGATCAAAACGACAACCGTGCGATTTTGCGCGGGGTGTTGGAGGAACATGGCTTCGAGGTGGCGGAGGCCTCTGATGGGATCGCGGCGATGCAAATCCTGCTGGAGGCGTCGTTCGACGCAGTCATCACCGATATCCTGATGCCCCGGATGGATGGCTACCGTCTTTGCCATGAAATCCGACAGCATCCGCGACTGCGGTCGCTGCCGATCATCGTTTACACCGCCACCTACACCTCGGCCAGTGACGAGCAGTTGTCCCTCGACCTCGGGGCCGACCGGTTCCTGCGCAAGCCGGCGACCGGCCCGGAACTGATCCGCACGCTGCGGGATTTGCTCGGTGATCGGCATCGGATCACGCCGACTGTCACCGGGGAACTGGGCGAATTGGGCACGATGCACCAATACAGCCAAGGTTTGGTGAACAAGCTGGAGGACCGCAGCCTGCAACTCGAGAAACAGGCGGTGGCGCTGCGCGCCAGCGAGCTCCGCAGCCGGCAGGTCTTCAACGCCGCCAACGACGCCATGTTCCTCGTTTCGCTGGACGGACTGGGCCGGCCCGACCGAGTCGTGGACGCGAACGAGGCGGCCGCGGACCTGCTGGGCTACTCGCACGAAGAATTGCTCGGCCGGTCGGTGCATGAACTGGAATTGTCAGACGGGGAGGAGCCGACCATCGCAGCCTTGTCCGACCGCCTGAGCCGTGAGAAGCGACTGGTCTTCGAGCGCACCCTAAAGTCCAAGGACGGCCGGCGCATCCCGGCGGAACTGAGCGTGCGGTCGTTTCCCGCCGAAGTCGGGCAGATGGTGATCGCTGCGGCCCGCGATATCACGGAGCGAAAGAAGGCCGAGGAGACGCAGCGGCGGAACGCGAAACAGTTGCGCGACATCATGGACGGCCTGTTCGCGTTTGTCGGCCTGCTCACGCTGGATGGCATTCTCCTGGAGGCAAATCGCGCGGCGCTTGAAGCCGGTGGCGTCAAGCGCGAGGAAGTTATCGGGACGTATTTCCCGCAGGCCTATTGGTGGTCGCATTCCCCGGACGTGCAGCGGCAACTCAAAGACGCTCTGGCGCGGGCCGCTCGGGGCGAGTTCATCCGGTATGATGTCGCGATCCGGGTAGCCGGCGGCCGGGAGATGATCGTGGATTTCGCGCTGAGCCCGCTGCGGGAGGAGCGGGGCAGCGTTAGCCAGTTGGTGGCCACGGCGGTGGACATCACCGAGCGCAAGAAGCTAGAACAACAGTTCCTACGCGCGCAGCGCATGGAAGCAATCGGAACACTGGCGAGTGGTGTGGCGCACGATCTGAACAATATCCTAGCGCCGATGCTCATGGGCGCGGGCTTGTTGAAGGACAAGGTTACGAGCGAACGGGAACAGACGATCCTGAACATCATTGAAAACGGGGCGCAGCGTGGCGCCGGCATCATCCGGCAACTGCTCACGTTCAGCCGGGGCACCGAAGTCGCGCGCACCTCGGTGCAGCTTCGTCATCTGATCAACGACATGTATCATCTGGCACAGGAAACCTTCCCGCGGAACCTGGAACTTGACCGGAGGTTGCCGGCCGATTTATGGGCGGTGCAAGCCGATCCGACGCAGTTACACCAGGTGCTGATGAACCTCTGCGTGAACGCTCGCGATGCGATGCCGAACGGAGGCAAACTTACGCTGTCGGCGGAGAATGTCCGCCTGACGGAGGCCCAAGCCAAACTTAACCCGCAGGCCAAGCCGGGACCCTATGTCGTGTTGACGGTGGCAGACACGGGGGAAGGCATACCCAAGGAGATCATCGAACGCATTTTCGATCCATTCTTCACGACGAAGCCGGTGGGCAAGGGCACCGGACTGGGCTTGTCCACCGTGCTGGCCATCGCGAAGAATCATGGGGGGTTCGTGACGGTTTATAGCGAACCGGGAAACGGCAGTGTGTTCAAAGTTTACCTGCCGGCGGCTGAGACGCCGGGGACGACGGTCGGGCCGGGCACCTCCGATGTGCCGCGGGGCAATGGAGAACTGCTGCTGCTCGTGGATGACGAGCCGGGACTCCGTGAGGCAACTCGCCTAGTGCTGGAAGAAAACGGCTACCACGTTCTCACCGCGACGAACGGCGAGGAGGGCGTGCGCGAGTTTCTGGCGCGGCGTGACGAAGTGCGCGCGGTGGTCACCGACATGATGATGCCAGTGATGGATGGCGTGGATATGATCCGAACGATCCGACTCGTGGCCGAACGGCTGCCGATTGTAGGCATGAGCGGTATGGATGAAATCAAGCGGCGGGACGAATTGGCGGCCATGGGCGTCAGGGAAGTGGTGATGAAACCCTGCGAGCCAAAGCTGCTGCTAACAGCCCTCCACACCGCGCTTAAGACCACGCCATCATGAACGCGCATCTTGCCCGCTGCCGCACGGAATTCATGTCAACGTCGCGTTGAATCATCGTCCGCGTTACACTGAAATCGTGTCGGCTTCGATCACGCAACTCTTGTACCGTCCCTCCGGAGCCGTTGCACGGATTTAATGTCATCGAACACCGTCCGGTCGCACGCGACCGGCGGTTCGAAATTCGCAGTTCGGAGTTCGAGATCCGGAGTTCAAGACCAACTTCAAGCCGGCTGCCCCGCGCAGCCGGCTTTTTCGTGTGCGGATTTCCAGGTCGGAAGTGGCAGGTTCGGTGAATGTGGGGCGGGTGCCCTCACCCGCCGGATCGAAGCGGGGTGAGGGCACCCCGCCCACATTTCCTCGCGCGTTCCGACTTTCGAATTCCGGATGCCGGCTTCCAAATTCGCGCGCCGCTATCGCGCGGCTCCGAATGCCACCCGCCAGATCGTGCCGTTGCCGTCCTCGGTGACCAGTAGCGCGCCGTCGTGCGCGACGGCGACGCCCACCGGCCGGCCCCACACATGCTCGTCGTCCGTCACAAAGCCGGTCAGGAAGTCCTCATACGCGCCGGTCGGCACCCCGTGGTCGACCCGGACGCGAATGACCTTGTAGCCGGTCCGGGTCTGGCGATTCCACGATCCGTGCAGGGCCGCGAAGACGTCACCGTGGTACTGTGCCGGAAACGCCGCCGGGCCCGTCGCCGCCGGATAAAAGGTCAGCTGAAGCGAGGCCGAGTGCGCCTGGATCAGCACGTCGGGCACAATCGCAGCCCCCGCGAGATCCGGCCGCGCGCCGCGATGCCGCGGGTCCTCGTGATCGCCCAGGTAGTACCACGGCCAGCCATAGTATCCGTGCTCCCGGACGCGGGTGATGTAATCGGGCACGAGGTCGTCGCCCAGTCCGTCGCGCTCGTTGGTCGAGGTCCACAGGACTCCGGTTGCGGGATCCACCGCCAGGCCCACGCCGTTCCGGATGCCAGTGGCGTAGGTACGCAGGGGCTCGCGGCCGGTTGGATCCGTCACGAGGATGTCCGCGCGGTTGGCCTCATAACCCCACGCGGCACCACGGCCGTGGCCGGCCTCCCATTGCCGGATTTCTTCCGGGGTCTTGGACTCCAGCTTCTCCCCGACGTTCGAGGCCGAGCCGACCGAAATGAACAGCCGCCGGCCATCGAGGGAAAAGGCAAGGTCGCGCGTGCTGTGACCGCCGGTGCCCTTGGTCAGCTGTGGCACAATCACCTCGGCCGGGCCCCGTGCCTTGAGGTCGCCGTTCCGGTAGGGAAAGCGGATCACCGCGTTGTTGTTCGCCACGTACACCCACTCCGGCCGGTCGCCCAAGGGGTAGAAGGCGATGCCGAACGGCCGGTCGAGCCCTTCGGCAAACACGGACATTTCCGTGGGCGCCTCGGCGCCGTCCGCGGCGCGGAGCACGCGGATCCGACGCGCGGCGGTCTCCGCGACAAAGATGTCCCCGTTGGGCGCCACCCGGGTCAACCGGGGATTGGTCAGGCCCTCCGCAAATTTCCGGACCGTGAAGCCCGCCGGCACCGCCAGGCGGCTGGTCGGCGTCGGATGCACCACACGCGGACCGTTGCTGGAGGACGCGGTGCTGTAGGGCGCCGGCAGGTCGGCCGCCTTCAGGTGATACTTCATCCCCGGTGCCGCCCGGCGCCAATCTCCCGCCTCGCTGTGACCGGCGAGTTCTGTCCGTGGCGCGGCCTCCGGCGGCGTCACCGCCAGGGCCGGCAGCGTGGAAAGGTAGGCAATGAGGTCGGCGCGATCCGCCGCCTGCGGCACCGCGGCACCCATCGTGGTGCCCGGAACCAGGGCGGTGGGACTCGCCAGGAATCGGTCCAGCGTCGCCGGATCCCAGGTCAGCTTCGAGGCCGCCAGCGCCTCGGTATAACCAAAAGCCCCGGAGGCCGCCTTCCGTCCCACGACGCCCGCCAGGTTCGGGCCCTGTCCCGACATCGGCTGGTTGTCCGTGGCCACGCCCGTCGCGTGGCAAAGCGCGCAGTTCTGGATGAACAGGAGCTTGCCGCGCTCGGCCGCACCGGCCGGTGGTCCGTCGGCAGCGGAGAGCAGCACGGGAAGGGAGGCCAGAAGGCCAACGGAAAACAGGGCGGGAAAAGGATGATGACCAAGCCGTGGTTGGCGGACTGCTCGCGTATTCATTGGGTGCAGGTGCGCCGCCGATCAACGCGGAGGCGCCAAGGGTGGATTACGGGACACAGCCCGAATCAGCGCCGGATTCCCGCGAAATCAAGCTCGCGAACGCGGCCCCGGGCGACGCTTGCCCGGCTGGCCATCGGGCCGAGGAGATCCGGAGCCTGACTGCGCGGCACTACCTTACGGCCCTCGCCTTCAATTACCAGCGGCGGGGAGAAATTCAACGCCCTGCTGTGGCGAGCCCATTCCACGGCCGACGCCTTGGGAGAATCTCATGGGTCCGTGATTCAGCCAATGATCACCGCGGTCGCGCCACCTCCGGCCGCCGTGGCAAACCCGGCATGGCGTGGCTCGACGAGCGCACCGGCCACGTGACGGCCAGCGAGCTCCGCGTGGTCGCCGACTCCATGGTGCGGAATTAGCCATCGCCGGAATCCTCGTCGTCGCGACCAAGTTCGCTCCCTAGCCCACGCGGTGCCAGATCAGGGTGCGGGTTACAGGCTCGCGGTTGGCGCCGGTCGTCTCGAGGCGAATGGTGAGAGTGTCGCCCTCCACGGCCATGGCGCGTGTCACTACCAGGCCGATATTTTCCCGGGACAGCGCCCCGAGGAGCCGCTGCGTTATCGTGCCGTCGCGGTCGTTGATCTCATAAGTTCCAAAGTACGCATCGTAGCCGTCCTGCGCGCGGCTGTTGTTCGGACCGGCCGCCACCGGATCCACACTGGGACCCCGCCGATCCCGTTTCATGAACTGCGCGGCAAAGTGTCCCGTCCGGTCATAGTACAGAAGAGCCACGGGATCGCGTCCCAGCGACGGCTCGTCCACGATCCGGCCGCTCCGGTCCCGGTCTTCCCGGCTGATCAGTTGCCAGGTGCCGGGGAGGGATTCGCGCAGCGGTTGCATGGAGGGTTGCACAGGAGATGACGGAGAACCCGGGTCTTGGCGGCGGCCTTTGGTTTCCAATACATCGGTCCTCGGTTGCCTCCGCTAGCTCCTGTGCGAACTCCCCGCTTTCTTCAACACCTCTTCGCCGCCATCGATTGGTCGAGGGTCTTGCGGGGTGGTTTAGCGGGTCGGCGGAGGGTGGAATCGAAGATGGGGTCGCCCGGACGGCAGACGGGCTAGACGAGGTCCCCGGGGGAGCCGCCAGGTTGGCGGGATTGAGGCTAGGTACCTTCCCTGAGCCGCAATTACGGGAAAACGCGGATGCCCGAGGCAGCCAAATCGGAGGAGAATCTGCCCGGTCCCCGATTTTAAGAGAAAATTAACCGCCCCATCCGTACCACCATGGCCCGCATAGTCCTGATCGACGACGACGACGTGTTCCGCGAGACCCTCGCGGTCTCGCTGCAGGACTGCGGACACACCGTGACGACCGCCAACAACGGCTTTGACGGGACCAAGCAGGTCCGGACGCAGGGGGCGGATGTGCTGATCACGGATATTGAGATGCCGTACGGCGGCCTGCCCACGATCCGGGTCTTGCGCGCCGAGTTTCCGATGCTTCCGATTATCGCGATTTCAGGACACAGCGTGCGGCTCGATGTGGCTGCGAGCATTGGCGCGAATTACGCGCTGGGAAAACCGTTTGTCCTCGCCGACCTGGCCAACGCCGTCACCACCGTGACCGCGGGTCATGTGGCCTGAACCCGCCGATTCGGGCCGCTCAAGGGCATTGCAGTCGGCGGGAGTTGATCCTAGATTGCCGCGGCTCATGTTCCTGCCCCATTGCCGTTCCCCCAGGCGGGCAGCCAATGCCCGCTGGCAATTCGGCTGGCGGCTCCTCGCCGTCGGCTGGCTGGCCGCCACGGCGGTGTTTGGGGCAGTGCCGCCGCTCAAGATCCGGATCGGCGTCGAGAGCAGTTCACCGCCGCTCTCCTATGTCGACGAGCAGGGCCGCCTGCGGGGATATTCGCCCGACCTGCTCCGCGAGGTGGGACGCGCCGCCAACATCGAGTTCGAGATTGTGCCCAGCTCGTGGACCTGGATCGGGCAGGAATTCAACGCCCGCCGGCTCGACGCGCTGGCGAACGTCGCGTTTACCCGGCCGCGCGCCGCCAACATGGAATTCTCGGTCGGCCACGCGGCGTTGCATGCCCTGGCCTACACCCGATCGGCCGACCGGCCCGTGAGATCGATCGACGGCTTGGCCGGGAAGCGCATCGCCGTGGTGGGAGACTCGCTCACCGACCTGCAGGCCCGCGAGGTCAACGGCTGGGGCGGAACGGTGATTCCGTGTTCCAGCCGCGAGGCGACCTTCGACGCCGTGCGTTCCGGCGCGTGCGACGTCGCCCTGCACATGCGGCCGGGCGCGAAGATCGGACAGGCCACCGACGGCCTGCGGGCCGAGTTTGTCGAGGACCTCGTCTATCGCTTCCGCATCGCCGTGCACCGGGGCGACTCGTTCACGCTGCAGCGCCTGAACGACGGCCTGGCCGAGGTCATCCGCAACGGGAAAATGGATGAGATCTATGCCCGGTGGATCGGGCCGATCGAGCCGCGCCCCATCCGCTTCATCGACCTCCGGCCCTATCTCTGGCCCACCGCGGCGGTGGCGGCCGCCCTGACGGCCATCTTTGTCTGGCAGCAGCGCATGCTCGCCGAGCGGAAACGGATTGAGGGGGCGCTCCGCGCGTCCGAGGCTCGCTACCGTTCGGTGCTCGAGGCCATGGCCGAGGGCCTGGTGGTGCAGGACGCGGACGGCCGGATCATCGCCACCAATGCCGCCGCGCGCCGGATCGAGGGCCGCAGCAGCGACGACCTGATCGGACGCCACTCCGCGGACGAGACCTGGGGCGCCATCCACGAGGACGGCAGCCCGTTCCCCGGCGAGGCCCACCCGGCCATGGTCACGCTCCGCACGGGCCAGCCGCAGTCGGACGTGATCATGGGCATCCGCCAGCCGAACGGCCTGCGGCGCTGGATCTCGATCAACTCCCAGCCCATCGTGCCCGAACCCGGCGCCAAGCCGACCGCGGCCGTCACGACGTTCCACGACATCACCGAGCTCAAGGCCCACGAGCGCGAGATCCACCGCCTCAACCGGGTCTATGCCACCATCAGTCGCGTCAACTATGCGATGGTGCAGATCCGCGAGCGCGACCGGCTGCTGCGCGAGGTCTGCGAGATCCTGATCCGCGAGGGCGGATTCCGCATCGCGTGGGTCGCGTGGCACGATCCGGCGACCGACGACCTGCGGCCGCTGGCGGTGGCGGGCGACCGCGACAATATCATCAGCCGCATCGGTGCAACCGCGCTCCCGGATCGTCCCGGCGGCCAGGGACCCACCGCGCACTGCTTCCGGGCCGGCGAGGTCTATGTCTGCAATGATTTCCAGGCCGACCCGGTCACCCTGCCCTGGCGCGAGGAGGCGCGACAGGCCGGCCTGCTGTCGAGCATCTCGCTCCCGATCCGGGTTGAAGGCGTCGTGACCGGCGTGCTCGCAGTCTATGCGGGCGAGGTTGGCTTTTTCGGCCGGGTCGAGCAGGGACTCCTCGGCGAGACCGCCAACGATCTTTCCTACGCCCTCACGGTGCTGGAACGCGAGCAGCGCCGCCATCGCAGCGAGGTCATGCTGACCGGCGTGCTCGATGCGATCCCCCAGTCGGTCTTCTGGAAGGACCGGCAGGGTGTCTATCTCGGCTGCAATGCCGTCTTTGCCCGGGGGGCCGGCCTCGCCCGCCCCGAGGAGATCGTCGGCCGGACGGACTTCGATCTGCCTTGGAGGCCCGGCCAGACCGAGAAGTTTCGCGCCGACGACGCGGCGGTCATCGCCAGCGGCGAACCCAAGATCAACCTCGTCGAGCAGATCCAGCTCGCTTCCGGCGAGGAGCGCTGGCTCTCCACCTCCAAGGTGCCGCTCCGCGACCCCGCCGGCCAGATCTACGGCCTGCTCGGCGTGTTCGACGACATCACCGAGCGCCTGCAGACCGAGAACGCGCTGCGCGAGTCCCGCGCCCAGGCCCTCGCGGTGATGAACAGCACCAACGACCTGATCTGGTCGGTCGACCCGGTAAATTTCGCGCTGGTGACCTACAACCAGGCCTTCGCGGACTACTTTGCCGGCGAACGGGGCCTTCAGCTGCGGCCCGGCCTGGGGCCCGAGGATCTCGTGCCCCCGGCCTTCGCGGTGCGCTGGCGCGAGTTCTACGGCCGCGCGCTCCGCGAGGGTCGGTTCACGGAGGAATATAGGACCGTGACCGGTCAGCGCACGCTGTCGGTCTCATTCAGCACTGTCCGGCACCTCGACAAGGTGGTGGGGATCTCGGTGTTTGGACGCGACATTTCGCAGCTCATCGCGGCCGAGGCCAAGGTCCGCCTGAGCGAGCACGAGCTGCGCGAGGCCCAGCGCGCCGCGCAGGCCGGCAGCTGGCAACTCGCGATCGCGACCGGCCAGATCGTCTGGACCGAACGGCTCTATGAGGTGTTCGGCCTGCCCGCATCCAACCCGCCCCCGACCTTCCCGGAACTCGAGCGGTATTGCACCGCGGATTCCTGGCAGATCCTGAACGAGCATTTCCAACACCTGATTGCAACCGGTGAAGCCCGCGAGACCGAGCTGGAGGTGATCCGTCCCGACGGATCCCGCCGCTGGCTGCTCGTCCGCGGCGAGGCCAGTTACGACGAACAACGCCGGCCCGTGTCCATCCACGGCATGGCGCAGGACATCACCAGCCTGAAGGCCACCGCCGCACGGCTCCGCCTCCAGAGCGCCGCGCTGGAGGCCACCGCCAACGCCGTCATCATCACCTCGGCCCAGGGCGACATCATCTGGATCAATCCCGCCTTCACCCGGCTTACCGGCTACGACTCCGCCGAAGTCGTCGGCCGCAACCCGCGCCTGCTCAAGTCGGGCAGCCAGCCGGACGAGTTCTACGCGGGAATGTGGCGCCAGATCGCCGCCGGCCAGAGCTGGAGCGGGGAACTGGTGAACCTGCACAAGGACGGACGCCGCATCACCGTCGAGAGCACCATCACGCCCGTGCGCAGCGAGACGGGACAGATCACGCACTTTGTGGCCGTCCAGCAGGATATCACCGAGCGCCGCCTGCTCGAGAAACAGGTCTATGAGACCCAGCGCCTCGAGAGCATCGGCCTCCTCGCCAGCGGGATCGCGCACGACCTGAACAACATCATCGCGCCCATCTCCCTCTCGATGGAGCTGCTCCGCACCAAGTACCCGAACGAGCAGCGCTCGCTGGAGATCGTGGAGCAGTGCGCCCGGCGGGGCGCGAGCATCGTGCGGCAGGTGCTCGCCTTCTCGCGCGGGATGGACGGCACCCGCGTGCCGCTGCCGCTCAGCCGGCTGGTGAAGGAGATGATCCACCTGATGGCCGAGACCCTGCCGCGAAACATCGAGCTGACCTCCGACCTGGAGGCCCTGCAGGAGCGCGTGCGCGTTGACCCGACCCAGATCCACCAGGTGCTGCTCAATCTCGCCGTCAATGCGCGTGACGCCATGCCGAACGGCGGCCGGCTCGGCTTCCGCCTCACCGCCGAGACCCTCGACGAGGCCGCCGCCCGCCGGATTGTCGGCGCCCGGCCCGGCCACTACCTCGCCCTCGAGGTCTCCGACACCGGCACCGGAATCGCCCCCGACATCCTGCCGCGCATCTTCGAGCCATTTTTCAGCACCAAGCCCCGCGGCCAGGGCACCGGCCTCGGCCTGTCCACCGTCCACGGCATCGTGCGCAGTCACGGCGGCTTCATCCAGGTCGAGAGCCAGGTGGGCCGCGGCACCATCTTCCGGGTCTACCTGCCGGTGGATGCGCAGCCGGAAAACACGGCGCTCGGCCAGTCGGCCCACCCGTTCGTGGCCGGCCAGGGCCGCTATATCCTGGTGGCGGACGACGAGGAGACCATCCGCAATGTGACGCAGGAGGTGCTCGAGCGCCGCGGATTCGTTGCGCTGCTCGCCGCGGACGGCCAGCAGGCCATCGAACTCTTCCGGGCCAATCGTGGCCGGATCAAGGCGGCGCTGCTCGACCGGATGATGCCGGGGGTCAGCGGCGAAAACGTCGCGCAGATGATCCACCGGCTGGAGCCGTCGCTCCCCATCATTCTCTGCACCGGGCTCGTCGCCGAGGGTGACGCGGCGGAGCAGGAGGCCAAGCTGAAGCCGTTCGGGATCGCGGCCCTTCTCGGCAAGCCGTTCACCGAGGACAAGCTGCTCCGCATCATCGGGAAGTTTCTCTAGGCCCGATGTCGCCCACCCATGAAGGATGTGATCGCCGAAAATCCCGTCCGCCCTTCAGATGAAGCGGCGGCGTTGCGGCTGACCCCGGCCCGACCGGGATTGAACTGTTCGGCCTAGCTAGCCCGGCCTTGTCTTCGGGCACCGGTAAAATATTCCTGAGGTCAATCCCGCCGGCCTCCAGCCGCGCCCCAAAACCCCAGCACCCATGAAATTCCCGTCCGCCTGCCTTGCCCTTGTCCTTGCCTGCGTCCCGCTGCTGGGCCGCGCCGCCGCGCCGACCTTTGACCAGTGGGCCGACGACTTTGCCGCCCGGTGGGTGCACCTGAACCCGCAGTTCGCCACGCGCACCCAGTACTTCTCGGGCGCCGAGCAGGACGCGATCGACCGCCAGCTCGCCTGCGCCGGCGCCTTCGGCCAGCTGTTCGGCGCGAATCTCTACGCCCGCTACGGCGCGCTCGCCCGCCAGGGGCTGGCGGACCTCCAGCGCTTTCCCGCGGCCACGCTCACGCCCACGCAGCGGACGTCCGCCGCCATCATCCGCTGGACGCTCGAGAACACCGTGCGCAACGAGCCGTTTGCGCGGCATCACTTTGTCTTCGAGCAATTCGGCGGCCTCCACCTCGGGCTCGTCAACTTCCTCACCTCCACCCATCCCATCCGCAATGCCCGCGACGTGGAGAATTACCTCGTGCGCCTCGCCCAGGTCGCCCCGCGCCTCGACGAGGGCATCGCGGAGTCCAAGGCCGCGGCCGCGGCCGGCCTGTTGCCGCCGCGCTTCATCGTTGAGCGCGTGCTCGAGCAGCTCGACGGCTTCCTGGCGCATCCGGCCACGCAGAACGTCTTCGTCACGACGCTTGACCAGCGTATCGGTGCGCTCGGCGCCGCGGTGACCGCGGCACAGCGCGCAGCCTGGGTGGACGCGGCGGAAAAGGAGGTGGCGACCGCCGTCCTCCCCGCGTTCCAGCGCGTGCGGGACCTCATGGCCGGGCAGCTGCCGCAGACGACCGACGACGCGGGGGTGTGGCGTCTGCCGCGCGGCGACGAGTACTACGCCACCATGCTCGCGACCAGCACGACCACCACGATGACGCCGCAGGAGATCCACGCGATCGGCCTGCGCGAGGTGGCCCGGATCGAGCGCGAGATGGACCAGATCCTCCGGCAGCTCGGCTACAAGGACGGCACCATCCAGCAGCGGGTCGAGCAGCTCAACGCCACGCTGCTGCCGCCGGCCGAGCCCGATCCGCGCCCCGCGCTCCGCGAGAAGGTCGAGGGCTACGTGCACGACGCGGAACGCCGCTCCGTCGCGGTGTTCGATCTCCTCCCGAAGGCGCCCGTGACCGTGAAACGCGAGCCCCCCTTCTCCGAGAAGTCCGCCGCCGCCCACTACACCGACCCTGCACCGGACGGCACGCGGCCCGGCATCTACTGGCTGCCGATGGCGGACCTGACCCCGCGCGTCACGTGGCTGGGCGCCGGCGCCAAGACCACGGCCTACCACGAGGCCGTGCCCGGCCACCATTTCCAGATCACGATCCAGCAGGAATCGACCGAGCTGCCGCGCTACCGCAAGCTCGGCGTGTTCGGCTTCAACTCGGCCTTCATCGAGGGCTGGGCGCTTTACGCTGAGCGGCTCGCCGACGAGAACGGCTGGTACGACGGCGACCTGCCCGGCCGCCTCGGCTACCTCAACGCCCAGCTCTTCCGCGCGCGACGCCTCGTCGTGGACACAGGCATCCACGCGATGAAATGGACCCGCCAGCAGGTGATCGACTACGGATTCACCCCGACCGAGACCGAGCGCTACATCGTGTGGCCCGGCCAGGCCTGCTCGTACATGATCGGCCAGCTGCGGATTCTCGCGCTGCGCGACCAGGCAAAGGCCGCCCTCGGACCCAGGTTCTCGATCAAGGAATTCCACAACCTCGTCCTCCGCGGGGGCACGATGCCGCTCGACGTGCTGGCGCAGGAAGTGGACCGCTGGATCGCCAACGGCGGCCGGTAGGGCACCGTTGGGCCGGGCGAACGCCGAACTTCCGGCGTCCGATATTCGGCGTTCAGTTCGTCCCCCGCACCGACCGGTGCCGGTCCGCCCACGCGGCCCACCCCACCGGCAGCCAGCCACCGACCAGCGCAAACCAGCCGAGCGCCTGCTCGCTCGGCGGCGGCGGACCAAAACGGTCAGCAAGGTAGAACCCCGACAGCAGGAGGATCAGCGCGGGCATGCCATATCGGCCCGATCGGTCGTTGGCGTTCGTGCCGCCGAAATAGAGCCATACGCCGGCCACGAACATCCCGCCTTCCACCGCCATCGTGCCGGCCACGGAATTCCACAGGCCCAAGCCGTACCGGCCGGCGTGGCCCGGCCAAAGCGGCAGGTCCGGCCGGTGGGTGACCCAGTCGAGCACCCAGTGGCTCACGGCCAGCAGTCCCACGATCGCCGCCGCACCAAGTTCCTTCACCCACGCGTAGAAGAGGATCCCTGCCAGCGCACCCCACGCCGCCACCATGAGCAAGCTGTGCGACCACGGGTAGGAGGAAAACTCGAGCGGATTGAACGCGGTGATGCCTGGGACAATCGCGACGCGCTCCCACCCAAGCAGGACGCAGGCCGGCCACACGAGGTCGGGCAGCTGGGTTGCGCCAAACAGCACGCCGAGAGAAGTCCGCGGTGTCGCGCGTTTTGCCGCCAGCGCCAGCGCGTAGTGTCCGATGAACATGACCGGTACCAATACCCCGGCGGCGGAAATCGAAAGCCCAAACCGCCGGCCTAGCGATAGGGCTGGTGCAGCTCGACCGGCTGGCCCTTGGTGCGCAGCCGGAGATTCAGCATCTCGACGCCGAAGGCGAAGGCCATCGAGAAGTAGATGTAGCCCTTCGGGATGTGCTGGCCGAGCGCGTCACCCACCAGCGTCACGCCGATCAGAATCAGGAAACTCAGCGCCAGCATCTTCAGCGTCGGGTGCCGGTTCACGAAGTTGCCGATCGCACCGGCAAACATGAGCATCACGACCAGTGCGATCACCACCGCGGCGATCATCACTCCGAGGTGGTTTGCCATGCCGACGGCGGTGATCACCGAGTCGAGCGAGAACACGATATCGAGCAGGAGGATCTGGAAGATGGCGCCGCGCAGCGAAGCGACCCGCGGGTTGGCGGTGGCGTGGCCGTCCACCGCCTCGAGCTTCTCGTGGATCTCGACGACGCTCTTGCCGATGAGGAAGAGGCCGCCGGCCAACAGGATCAGGCTCTTGCCCGTGACCGGGGTGTCCAGGACCGGAAGCACGAAAAGCACGCGGGTGAGGCCCATCAGCCACGAGATGCTGCAGAGCAGCAGGATGCGGGTGACGAGCGCCAGCATGAGCCCGGTCTGCCGGGCCTTCGCCTGCTGCTCCCGGGGCAGCTTGCCGGCAAGGATCGAGATGAAGATCACGTTGTCGATGCCGAGGACGATCTCGAGCAGGGTCAGCGTGAGGAGCGAAATCCAGATCTGCGGGTCAGTTAACCAGTCCATATGGCGGCGGAGTCAGGCGGCGTCGCCGGCCCGGGTCAACGGCCGCCGGGGTGGAATTCCCCGGAGATTTTCGAAGCCCACCAACCGTCGTTCCAGACTCGCCAAGCCCGTCCGGTGCCCCCAGTGTGCCGCGCCGTTGCGCCATGTCTCCCGCCGCTCCCGCCCCACGGCCGATCAGCCACTCCGAGTTCGTTGACTCGACCGACCTGCTGTCCGATCCCGTCGCCCTGCGTGCCCGCGCTGCGGAGGATGGGTACCTCTTTTTCCGCCGCCGCCTGCCCGCGGACGAGATCCTCGCGATGCGACGCGAGATGCTCGCGGTGGTCGACAAGTACGGCTGGCGGCAACCCGGCCAGGATGACCTCGGCGGCCTGATCGATTACGATGCGATCAACCGTCTCAGCGAGGAGGAAATGCACCGCACCGACGTGGGGGTCACGGAAGCGGCGTACCACGACGTGCAGCGCCTTGAGCGGTTCCATCGCCTGCCCCATCACCCGCGCCTGCGCGAGATCTACGAGCAGCTGTTCGGCCGGGCCGTCCTGGTGCATCCGCGCCACATCGCGCGCCTGGTCACGCCGCACACGTGCATGGTCCCGACGCCGCCGCATCAGGACTACCCCTACATCCAGGGCACCACCAACACCTGGACCGCGTGGTTCCCCATCGGCGAATGTCCGCGCTCGCTCGGCGGGCTCGCCGTGCTGCGGCGCTCCCACGTGCACGGCTACCTGCCCGTGCAGCCGGCCAAGGGCGCCGGCGGATTCGCGGTGCCGCTCTGCCCCGCCGAGACCGAGTGGGTCGAAGGCGACTACGGCCTCGGCGACGTCCTCACCTTCCCGTGCCACACGGTGCACAAGGCCCTGCGCTGCCAGTTCAAGGACCGCATCCGGCTCTCGATGGACGTGCGCTACCAACCGGCCGACGAACCGGTCGAGCAGCGTTCGCTCAACCCGCACTGCCCGCTGACGTGGGAGGAGATCTACCGCGACTGGCAGCGCGACGACCTGAAGTATTACTGGAAGAAATTCCCGCTGCAGATGTCGCCGTGGGACGACGGCTACCTCACGCCGCGCCGGCGAATCTGCTGACGGACCGCCGCCGCCTCGGGTCGATCCCGCTCAACCCCAGAGTTCCGCCTTCGGCCGAATGCGGCGGCGGAACACCTGCCGACCCGTGCTCAGGTAGATTTCGTCTCCGTCGGCGCCACCCACCGCGACGCCTACCGCGCGGGCCCCCTCGGGCAGTGCAATGAGCCCTGCGATCAGGCCACCCGCCATGCCGAGCTGGAGCCCCAACGACGTGGCAAACAGGACCCAGCCGGGACGCCCAGCCGCCACGGCTCCGGCGCCACTGCCGATCGCGCCGGCCGGCTGGTGGAGGCGATAAAAAGGGGCCCCGTCGGCGAGTGACCCATCGCCCTGCACGGTGTAGACCTGTGCGTCGACTGCCTCGGTGCTCGTGACCACCAGCCGGCCCTGGTCGGCCGACAGGCGGATTCCCCTTGGCCGAAAAGACTCGAACTCCTCCGCGCTCCACTGGCCATCGGCATCCCGCCGCCAGAGCCTCCGCTGGCTCGGCTCCGTCACGTAGAGCAAACCCGCCGGGGCAACGTCGACGCCGACCGCCGCAATGCCGTTGTGCACCCGCGACACGCCGCCCTTGCGGTCAAGGGCGACGATGGCGCGGTGCTCCGGTCGGGTGGCAAGGATCACGCCGTTCGCCCCGCATGCCAGGCCGGCCACGCCCGGGCCTGCCTCGGCCAGCCGCACGGCTGAGCCATCGGCAGCGATTCGGAAGAGGGTGCCCGTCTCCGGGTCGGCGAATATCACCCGGCCCTGGGAGTCGGACGCGATCGCCGCGGCCCGTTCGTAGCTGCCTGGGACGAGCCGCCAGTCCTCACCGCGACAAAGAAATTTCTGGAGCGGCTGACGCGAGTTCACGCCGGCCGAGATCGGCTCGGGATGGTTCCTCCAGATCCAGCGCAGCGCCGCAGGAAACACCATCGAGCCATGAAACTCGTCGTGTCCGGCGTGCTCGGCCCAGACGTGCTCCACCTCGTAGCCGGCATACGTCAGCGCGGACAGCATCTCCAGGTTCGCCGTCCACCAGTCGCCGGCAAAGACCCGCAGGTCGTTCGCGCCACTCTGCAGGAAGACCCGCAGGGGCTTGGGCTCGGTGATCCGCACCAGCGGTGGGAGATCGTGCGCGCCGCGCAGCGCCGTGTACGAGCCGACGATGCTGAGCACGCGGCCAAACTCCCGCGGGCGTTCCCACGCCGCGTTGAAGGCGCAGACGGCGCCGCTGCTTCCGCCCATGAGGCAACGGCTGCCCGGATCCGACCGCAGCCGGTAACGCCGGGCCACCTCGGGGAGGATCTCCTCGAGGAGAAAACGCGCGTAGGCGTCACCGCGCGAGTCGTACTCGAAGCTGCGGTTGTCCCGCGCCCGCGCGCCGGTCACCACTGCGGGGATCGTCCCGGGGTTGACGAAGACGCCGATCATCACGGGGATTTCCCGCCGGTGGATCAGGTTGTCGAGCACGGTCGGAATGTGCCACCGCCGCTCGGGCTTCAAGTGCTCCGCCCCGTCCTGCACCACCAGCACGCAGGCGGGCGTGGTCGGATCATATTGGACCGGCACATAGATCCAGCAGTCGCGTACCGTTCCCGGAAAAATCCGGCTTGCCGGGGGCGTGAACGGCTCGACGCGTCCCTGCAGGACTCCCGGCTGCGGCAGTGAGTCGGGCCCGAGCGGGAATTCGGCGGCCAGTTCTTCGCGCGTCATCCGTTCAGTCTTCCCCACACGGCGCGATCACTTCAATCCTGCAAACCGCCGCCGCTGATGCCCCGAAACCGTTCGGCCAGCAGACCAATCAGTCCGGGGTGCTCTCCCAGCAACGCGGTGCGCGCGATCCGCAGGCGGGGATGTCGCGCCCGGACACGCCGGCAGATCGCCGCGATGTCGCCGCCCGGCCCGGCATGCCCACCCGGGAGCAGGAAAAGCTGCGCGACGATCACCGGGCCCGACCGCCACGGGGCCGATGCCAGAAGGTTTTCCAGCAACGGTTCATTGAACGCATAGGCCGCACCTGGTCGCCGCTCCATGCTGCAGGCCGTCACGACCGGGCCCAGCCGCCGGCGAAGCAGCGCCGCCAGGCGGTTTCTCACCCGGGTGACATCCCGGGTTGGACTGCCATGGTCCACCAGCGCGATCCGCGCCTGCTCGCCGCGCAGGAAAGCCGGGGTCAGCTTCCGCCGGACCAACGACTCGAGGATTTCTGCCAACCGGTCCTCGCCGCCCACAGCCAGCGGGGGCGCGACCCGCACGCAGAGGTCAGGGAATTCTCCCCGGAGGTGGGTCACGCGCTCCGCCAAGTACCCGGTCAACGCCGCGCTCGGCCCCAGAAACAGCGGCATCACCAGAAAGTCCCGCGCTCCCGCCGCAGCCCGACGCCGAAGTGCGGTCTCAAAGATCTCGGCCCGTCGCCCGCCCAGCCGCGTGGCCGGAATCCGGTTTGCGTGCAACAGCGAGACAGGCACGACGCGCTCGCCCAGTTCCCGGGCCAGCGCCGTCGCGAGGCGACGCAATCGACGGGTGGCCGCCGGCCGCAGCGAGCCGTTGTCCGTCAGGAAGACGATCCGCTTTTGCGCCGCCATCACGCTGGCTGCGCTTCCCAGCGGGCGGAGGCCTGCGACAGGATTTCCGCGAGATTCACCACCGCGCCCACGATGACCAACGCCGGCTTGCCCACCAGCGCGGCCGCCAATTCTCCGGCCGAGTCCAATGTCACGAGATGCACCGCCTGCATCGGCAACGTCGCCTCGGTCACCACCGCCACCGGCGTGTCCCCGGACAGCCCGCCGGCGACAAGTTCGGATGCGATCGCCCCGAGCCGACGGCTGCCCATGTAAATGCACAATGTCGCGCGCGTGCGGGCGAGCGCCGCCCAATCGACCGCGGTCTCGGGACTCTTGCCGCGGCACTCGTGGCCCGTGACAAACACCACGGCCGAGGCATAGCCGCGCTGTGTCAGCGGAATCCCCGCCACCGCCCCGGCGGCGGCCGCCGCGGTGACTCCCGGCACGATTTCGAAGGGAATCCCCGCCTCAACCAGCACCTGCGCCTCTTCACCACCCCGGCCAAAGATGAGCGGATCGCCGCCTTTAAGACGCACTACGCGACGGTTCTGGCGGGCTTCCTTCACCAGAATCTCGCCAATTTCGGACTGGGAAGTGCAGCGACGGCCAGCCCGCTTGCCCACATAGATCCGATTGGCCTCCGGCGGGCAGAACTCGAGCAACTCGATGTTGGCCAGATCGTCATAGATCACCGTATCCGCCTCGGCCAGAGATTTTTGCCCACGCAAGGTGATCAGGTCGACCGCTCCGGGACCAGCCCCAACGAGGGTCACTTTGCCGACTGCGTCATAGGCGGAAGTTAGATCTTTACTCGGCATCACTGGATTTACTTTAGTTCCTCACTT
>JAFEGX010000139.1 GCA_018239675.1 Verrucomicrobiota bacterium | reverse complement strand
GCCCGCGACCGCCACGAAGCCATGGTCTGCCAGTTCCAGCAGCTCCTCCCAGGTCGCGGGCGGACGGAGTCCGTGCCGCGCCAGGAGGTCCTCGCGCCAACCGCTGACGGGCGCAGCCGCGTCAATGGGCAGGGCGCAGCGCCGGCCGTCGTAGTCGTAACTGGCATGGGACGGACCGACCGAGTGCATCGCCAGGTCCGCCAGCAGGGTCGGCGACGCGTGCCGGTTCATATCGAGCACCGTGTCCGGGCGCCGCGCCAGGTCGCCCGCGAACGGGTGGTCGATCACGAGCAAATCAAACTCGGCCGCGAGCGCCGCCAGTGGCGCGTCGGCGAAGGCCTGCAGGGAGCGTTTCTCCCACGTCACGTGGACCGCCGGGTGCAGTTCGCCGTGGCGCTGCGCCGTGGCGACCATCGGCGTGAAGCCCCGCGAGTGGTCCCAGGCCACGCCCCGCAGGCGGATCGGTTCGGCGGCCATCGTCAGCGCCCGGAAACTTGGCGCGACCGGGTGTACTTCTTGAGCGCGGCCTCGCTCAGCGTCACGCCGAGGCCGGGGCGCGTGGGCACGGTGACATAGCCGTCCGGCGCGACCGGCAGGGCCTCGTTGGTCATCTCCCAGCGCAGCGGGGAGGCGCTGGTTGAGAACTCCAGCAGCTCCTCGTCGGCGTGCGCGGCGAGGAAATGGAGGTTCGCGGCGATCTCGATGTTGGTCTTGTAGCCGTGGGTGATCACGCGCTTGCCGCGCGCCCGGGCCGCGGCGGCGATCTGCCGGAGTCCGGTGAAGCCGCCGACCATGGTGATGTCGGGCTGGCAGATGGTCGCGCCGCCCTGGTCCATCGCCTCGATGAACTCACGGACGTGGGTCAGGCCGAGGTCGCCCACGCCGAGCGGGATACCGTGCCGGGCCATCGCCGCATGGCCCTCAACGTCGTCCAGCGGCAGCGGCGCCTCAAGGAACAGGATGCCGGTCTCGCGGTAAGCCGGGTAGAGGCGCAGGCCCTCCTCCTTGGTCTGGTACGACAGCGCGGCGTCGATGATCAGGCCGCGGTCCGGCCCGAGCACGGCCCGCGCTGCGCGGAGCAGACGGGTGGTCTGCGCGAGGTCGTCCATCCACCACGGGTCGGCGGCGAACTTGATCGCGCTGAGGTGCAGGCGCTCCAGCACGTCCGCCACCTGGCTCCGGACGGCGTCCTCCGTCCGTGCCATCGGGTAGATCGTGCCGTAGGCGCGCAGCCGCGTGCGCCGGGCGCCCCCGAGCAGCGCGTGGACCGGCTGGCCGGCCGCCTTGCCGCGCAGGTCCCAGAGTGCGAGGTCGAGGCCGCCGATGGCGTGCATCGCCAGCCCCCGGCGCCCGACGTAGTCGCAGGCCTGGTAGAGCTCGTCCCAGAGCGTCGCGTCGCACGGGTCCCGCCCGAGCAGCACGCCGGCCAGCCCGCGCGCGTGGTTGTGAGCGTCCGGCCCGTGGATCAGCGCCTGGATCGCGGCGGGAAACGACTCGACCTCGCCGATGCCCGCCAGGCCGGTGTCGGTCGTGACCCGGATGACGCAATCGTCGTAGGAGCCGTCGAACAGCGTGATGCCGGGGTCCTCGTGGCGGACGTGGAAGGTCTCGATGCGGATGATCTTCATGCGGGCAAGAGGGGCGGACAGGCTAGCCCGAAGATTTCACCCTCCGTTGGGTGAATTCTTCGCCCGGTCGGGCCGACCCGGTCGGGGCTGGCCACGACAAGGTCGCTCCGCCCAAGCGGCGGACGGGCTTTCCCGTGACCAGATTTTTCATGGGGTTAGAAAGTCCAGGCTAGCGGTGCGCGTGGCGGTGACGGGTCAGGACCTCGGCGCCGCGCGCCGTGACCAGCACGACGTCCTCCAGCCGCACGCCGCCCTCGCGGGGCAGGTAGACGCCGGGCTCGAGCGCGATCACCATGCCGGGCTCGAGCGGAGTCCGGTTGCCGGCGACGATGCGCGGTTCCTCGTGGTACGACACGCCGATGCCGTGGCCGGTGTGATGCGGGTGCGCCGGGTGGCCGCGTTGCTCGAGGAAGGTGCGCGTGGCGGCATCGATCTCCTCCGGAATCGCCCCGGGGCGGACGAGCGAGATCGCATGGTCAAGCGCGCCGCCGACGAGCCGGCGCAGCTCGGCGAATCTCGGTCCCGCGGTGCCGGCCGGTGCGACGCCACAGATGTCGCCCCAGTAGTTGCCGAGCCGCGGCACGATGTCGGCCAGCAGCCAGTCGCCGTCCGCCAGCACGCGCGCGGTTGGCGGCCCGCCGATCTCCGCGGTGCGCGGGCCGGAAACAAAGTCGGCGAGGATGGGCAGGCGGCGGCCCGCCCGCGACTCGACGGCGGCCCGCAGGTCGCCCCAGATCTCCAGCTCGCTGCGGCCGGGCCGCACCAGCCCCGGCAGCACCGCCTGGGCGTGATCGCACAAGGCCAGGGCCGCGCGCAGCGCGTCGATTTCGGCGGGAGTCTTGACGGCCCGCAGCGCGGACAGCTTGCCGTCGATGGGACGGGCGCCGGCCAGGAGGCTGGCGCAGGGCGCGGGCAGCGACGCAAACTCGACGCCCAGCTCGCCCGGTTTCACGGGGGCGACCAGCTCGCGGAATTTTTCCAGAAACGCCGCGCCGGGCGCGAGCGGGCCGGCTGGCGTGTAGCTGACGTAGGGCAGGCTGCGCAGCCGGAGCGCGACGGGGTCGGGGGCCTCGCAGTCGGGACGAAGCAGCGTGGCTTCCGTCGCCGTCACAAGCAGGAGCGACGGCCCGCCTGCAAACGGATTGGGCCCGGTCTCGATGGCGGACTCGTGGCCGGAGGCCCAGTCGACCGAGAACGGGGAGGCGAGGAGCGCGGCGCCGAGGTCCTGCTGGCCGAGCCAGGCGGTGAGGCGCACGCGGATATCAGGGTCCATCGGGGTGGGGTGTCACCCGATTGGAGCACCGGAAGGGACCGGGATAAACCCGAAACTGCCGGGTGCTGAAGGAGCCTGAAAAAAGAGCCGGGACGGACCAGAGGTCGCGTCCCGGCCCCAACCAAGACCGGAGGAATACTATTTCCCCGCGAGCTTCCGGATGGTCACGTCGCCGTTCATGGTGGTGATCCGGATCTCGGGCCCGCCGCCGTTGAGCGTGCCGGTGACGACCTTGCCGCCGGTGACGGGCGGGAGGGGCACGGCCGGCGGGGCGGGCGGCAGCGGGGCGACTTCGCCGTCGGCGTCGGCCTCGGCCCGGCGGCGGGCGTCGCGCTCGGCGTTGTGGGCGGCCACGGCGACCTCCCGGACGGCGTTGGCGGCTTCCTGGGCGGCGGCCGCACCCGCCGTGACCGCCTCGTGGATGGCCTCGCGCACCTCGTCGCTGGAGTCGCCGGCCGCCCGCGGGGCGCGGGTGTGCACGCGGACCCGGCTGCCCGGGAAGCGGATTGACTCGGTCTTGGTGACGAGCGCCTTGTCGTCGAAATCGGTCAGGATGGAACCATTGTGCGTGCGGAGCCGCACGTTGGCCTTGGCGGTGGCGGGCAGGCAGAGCGTGACCTCGCCGTTCATCGAGACCAGCGAGAGCGGCTTGCCGGCGGCGAGCTCGCGCACGTTGGCCTTGATCTCGCCGTTGAGCGTCTCGACCGCCGCGGCGCCGGTGATGTTGTCGAGCTTCACCTCGCCGTTGAGGCCCTTGACCTCGATGCTGCCGCTGATGTCGGCGACGGCGACGTCGCCCCCGAAGCTGCAGCTGACGATGACGCTGGTGGTGCGTGGGACGGTGATGACGAAGCTGCCGCCGTTGCCGCCCCATGAGTCGGCGCCGTAGCTGAGCACGGCGAGGTTGTTCTTCTCGGTCAGCGAGTAGCTGCTCGAGGAGGTGAGGACGCGGAGGCCGTCGGGCCGCTCGGCCGGCTTGTCCTGCTTGAGGTCGCTCTGGACGGTGATCTCGGCGGCGTCGGTGCCGCGGATCTGCACGTCACCGCTGGCGATGGCGACCTTGAGGACGCCCGGCTTGGACGGGTCGGAGAACTTGAGGGTGGCGGTCTCAGTCTCGTCGGCCCGGGCGACCGTCAGGAGGAGCATCGCGACGGCGGCGGCGACGACGAACGAGGAATACAGGCGGAATGATTTCATGGCAGGAGGTGGTGGATGGAGGCGGGGGTGGGTCAGGCGTGGCGGGGTCTTGGTCTAGAGCTGGGCGAGACCACGCTGGGCGGCATCCCGGACGGCCTGGTTGATGTTTTCACTGCGGGAGAGCCGCTGGAGCTCGGGGACGGCGGCGCGGTCGCGGGCGGCGACGAGGAAGTCGATCATCGCGACCTGCACGAGCGGGTTCTGCTCGCGCGGGAGCGTGGCGAGCACGCCCGAGCGGACGATCGGCTGGTTGGCGTGCGGGTAGAGCGCGTCGAGCGCCGACAGCCGCACGTTGGTGCTCGGGTCGAGGGCCAGGGAGCCGATCAGGTCGGAGATGACCTTCTGGTCGGGATTCTTCTGGTCCAGGGTCGCGAGCACCGACTGGAGGCGCTCGCTGGTGGAGCGCTGCTGGAGGAGGGAAATGCCGACCAGCTGGCCGACCGAGTCGACGCGGGCGCGGAGCTCGGCGAGCTCCTGCTTGGTGGCGGCGTCAAGGCCGGCCGGGGCGGGCGGGGCAAAGCGGGCGCCGGCGTAGAAGCCGCCGAAGGCGAGGGCGGCGGCGGCGATGGGCGCGAGGACCCAGCGCCAGAATGCGACGCGCGAGCGGCGGTGGTGGCGCGCGGCGGCGGCGGCGACGCTGGCGGCGGAGTTCTTCTCCTCCTCGAGCATCGCGTAGAAGCGCTGGCGCAGCGCCGGGCCGGGCGGGGGCGTCGGGAGGGTGTCGAGCTCGGCCAGGGTCTGCGCGAGCGCGGAGAATTCGCGCTGGCAGTCGGGGCACGAGGCGAGGTGGGCGCGCACCTCGGCGGTGGCGGCGCCGTCCAGGCGGCCGTCGAGCACCTCGGCAAAACGGTCTTGGGCAGCGTTGCAGTTCATGAGAGATTCTCCTTCTGGAGTTGGAAATAGAGGTCGCGGAGCTGCCGCAGGGCGCGATGGGCCCGGACCTTGGCGGCGCCGGCGGAGCACTCGAGGATGGTGGCGATCTCGGCAAACGAGAGCTCCTGGAAGCGGGAAAGGAGCAGCACCTCGCGGTCGTCGCGGTCGAGGCGGGACAGGGCGCGGTGGAGCAGGGCGTGATCGTCGCGGACGGTCGCGCGGTCGGCCGCATGCGGCGCGTCGTCCGCGCGCTCCTGCAGGACGGACGGGTCCGTCGCCGCCGGCGCGGCCTGGTGCCGGCGGAAATGGTCGGCGGCGCAGCGGCGCCCGAGGTGGTACATCCACGCCGTGAAGCTGCCGTCATCGCGGTAGGTGTGGCGGTATTTCAGCATCCGCTGGAACACCGTCTGCGCGATGTCCTCGGCGGCTGTCCGCTGGCCAGTCAGCTTCACCAGGAAGCCGAACAGCGGACCATGGTGGCGCTCGAACAACTCGCCCAGCGCATCCAAGTCGCCGTCACGGACGGCGAGCATCAGTTCGTGGTCGGAAGGGGTGTCGGGGGTGGCGTCCACGGCGGCAGGCGCGGAGTTAACCACGGACGGACACGGGGTGACACGAATTTCTGGATAGACGGCAAGCACGGCGGCGGGAACGGAACATGGCTGGATGTGGGGTAAAACCGCCCGGCGCCGGATTGGTTACAGGAAATCTTTCCGCCGGGCCGGGCCTAAGCCGCTGGCCGGGCGGCACCTGCCGGCGGACCGGCCGCCGGCCCGCAGAATTGGCGTTCCAAGTTCCCAATTACCGGCTAACACGTCGCGCATGAACCGCCGTGATTTCCTCGTGCGCTCGTCGCTGCTCGCGTCCGCGGGCCTCCTGGCCCGCTCCCCGCTCTGGTCCTCGGCCGCCATCCCGGCCCCGGCCTCCGCGCCCGCCACTCCCCCGCCGGCCCCGTTCACCGAGTTTCGCCCGCTTCGCCGCGGCACCGGCCTCTTCACCGGCCGCGGCGGCACCATCGGCTGGCTGTCCACCCCGGCCACGCTGGTCGTCGTCGACACCCAGTTCCCCGACACCGCGGCGCTGTGCCTCGCAGGCCTGCCGGACCGCGGCCGGCGGACGCTCGACGCGGTCATCAACACCCACCATCACGCGGACCACACCGGCGGCAACGGCGTGTTCAAGCCCGCGACCCGGACCATCGTCGCCCAGACCAACGTACCGCGGCTCATGTTCGCGGCGGCCGAGCGCGCCGCGAAAGCCGAGAACCCGGTGGCCGGTCCCGACCTCACGCGGCAGACCTTCCCCGACACGACGTTCACCGACGTGTGGCGCCGCGACTTCGGCGAGGAGATCGTGACGGCCCAGTACTTCGGCCCGGCACACACCGGGGGCGACGTGATCGTCGCGTTCGAGAAGGCGAATGTCATCCATCTCGGCGACCTGGTCTTCAACCGGCTCTATCCGGTGATCGACCGCCCGGGCGGCGCCAACATCCGCGGCTGGATCAGCCGGCTGGAGGAGGCGGTGAAGACCTATCCTGCCGACGCCATCTATCTCTGCGGCCACGGCAGCAAGGCGTTCGGCGTCACCGTGACGCGCGACGAGATCCTCGTCATGCGCGACTACCTCTCGGCCCTGCTGGAGCACGTCCAGCGGGAGATCGCCGCGGGCAAGACGAAGGAGCAGATCGCGACCCTGGAAAATTTCCCGGGCTTTCCCGATTTCCACGTCCCGCGGCCGAACCGCCTCGCGACCAACCTCGCCGCCGCGTACGACGAGCTGACGAACGTGCCAGCGACCTGAGCGGGTCGTCAGCCCGCGCGGAGCTCCCGGGCGAGCGCACGGCGCTCGTCCTCGGATTCCCAGAAACGCTGGGTGACCTGGCGCGCGTCAAAGGTCAGGTAGTCGAGCAGGATCGCCCCGCCGAAGTTCTTGAGCCGTCCCCGCCGGAAATGCCGCTCGGCCCGTTCGAGCGCGACCAGGTCGCCTTTCTCGGCCAGCGCGCGCGACGCGGCCGTGAAGACCGCGAGCTCGTTGACGGTCGTGTTCGGATTGTAGACCAGCCGGGCTACATTGTAGAACGCCTTGCCGAACGGGTCGGTGACGGTGCTTTGATCAAACACGACCTCGTACAGGTTGGCGTACTGGGCGTCAAAAAAGCGCCGCAATCTGGTCAGGTCGGGCTGCTCGTCCCCGCACGCGGCAGCGAGGGCGGCGCGCGAGGCGGATGAAATTTCCACCCGCGCGAGGACGTACCGAACGGTGGAGGCAACCTGCCTCAGCTCGCGCCGGGCTGTAAAGTAGCGCTGGTAAGTAAGGGCCGACGCGTCGAACTTGCGGACGGCCGATAGCAGGCCGGTGAGAAGGGCGGCGGCTTCGTCGCCCTTGCCGTCGGTCGCGAGGACCAGGGCCTTGGCGCATCCCAGATTGATGACGACGTCAAAAGGCGGCAGCGCGATCTTTGGGTCCTGCCAGACCTGGGCACCCTGCATGGGCAGATCGGTGATGACCGGCCGAGTGTCGAGGTCCGCCACCCATTCCCGCTCAGGCGCGATGGCCGCCCAACTGGCCTCAAGTTCAGTCCGCTGTTTGAGCAGTCGCGCAACATACGGCTCCCAGGTCGAGATCGATCGCGGGGGCAGGCCGGGAAGGAAGCGCGGCCAGTGGAACCGCCGGACGGAGGCTTTCCCCTCTTGGGAGGTATAGCGCAACGCCAGCTCGCGAGCCGCGGGGTCCCGCATTTCGGCGGGCACCACGTCACTCAGGTGGCGTGGCTGCCGTACCGCCGGTTCGTCCAGCGAAAGCCACGACAGCAGCGGTGACAGCATGAACAGGCTCAGGATCAGGAACCGGCTCGGCTCCCACTGGCTCCAGCGCGCGAATCCCAGGAGGGCGAGGATGGCGGTCACCTGGATGGCCGCCACGGCGAATGGCAGGTTGGGATAGTATTCGAGGGCGCCGGTGGTTCGCGCGAAGACCAGCAGGGTGCCCACCGCGAGCAGCAGCGAGCCGAGCACAAATTCCCACGCCAGCATCCTGGCCAGGCCCCATTTTCGCCGCCATCCCACAACCAGGCTGGCCAGAAAGATCACCGCAAACAGCCCGGCGGCGAACCGCGGAATCCATCCGAGCAGCCGGCGGCTCTCGTCATCCTGCACCTCCATCAGGGACATCGAGACCGTCGTTAGCAGAAGCGCGAAGAGCCAGATTAGCAGCGAGCAAATGCCGGCTCCGGCCGCCAGCACGGCACGGACGAGGGCACGGCCAGACGAGACGATGGACCGGGGCAGCGGCATCAGGCGGGGCGAGGAATCCGTTGGGGCGGGAGGTTGGCAGGCAGCGGTTCCGTGTCAACGACCCCGCCTCCGCCGCGAGTTTTGCGTTGGCACACCCGGAAGGCCTCGCAATACGTCCCTCATGCGCTGGCAGCGTCCCCTTGTCTGGCTTCTTGCGCTCGGGTCGGTGGCGGCGGTGGTCGCCTGGCTGCTGCACCCGTTGCCGCCGGTTTCCACCCCGGTCCGCACGTTCCTTCCCCTGCTGCACCTGCTGCTGCTCAAGCCCGAATACTGGGTGTTCGCGAGTCTCCAGACCGTCGCCCTCGGATTCATTGCGGCGGGTGTGCTCCTGGCTGCGACGCTCGCGCTCGTGCTGGCGAGCCGGGGAGGGGAGGATCCGCTGCGCCTCGGGCTGTTTCTCGCCGGCACCGCCTTCTTCGTCGCCCACGTGCATTTTGCGCGCGCCGGCCAGTTGCTCGATGCGTTCGGCGCCGCGGCGACGGCTCTGGACTACCTGGCGACCACGGCCCTGCTCGCCGGGTTTTGGCATGGGGTGCGTTTCTTTCTCAGCTATCCCCGCCGGGTGGATTCCGCGCTGCTGGGAGAGTATGCGCAGCGGTCACGGCTGCCGGGTCTGCGCTGGCTGGCCTACCATGACGGGGTTGGCCCCACCACCGGCGGCACCCAGTTCGTGATGCACCGTGCCAGCCGGGCGCTGGACGCGTTCGGATCCCGTACCGGCCTGGTAATCGCGCTGGTCGCAGGCTGGTTCTGGGTGGCGGTCTTCCATGCCGTCGCCCCGCGGCCACTCTGGAGCATGCTTTCAGTGTTGGCGTTGCTCAGCCTTGGGGCGCTCATGGCGCTCGCGGCGGGCTGGATTTGGGAATTGCTGGGTTGGCACTACCGCATGGGTCCGGCCGAGGACCGGGCCAAGGTCTCGTGGATATTCCTGAGCATTTTGGTGTCGGGCTGGATCATTGTGGTTGGGTTTGCGGCGGCGTGGCTCATCGGTCTCGTGGGTTTTGCCTTTGGCCAAGCCGACCTCGGCGTCACCTCCGTGCGGCTGGCGGGGCTGATCGCGGCGTTTGGCCCGCTCGCGCTCGCCCTGCTGTTCGTGGCCTCGCTCGCGCTTTCCGTCTTCTACAAGGGCACCGTGGACCCGCGGCTCGCGATCCGGCGCACCACACTGCTCGGCACCACGGCGCTCCTCCTGACCACCCTGGCCGTCGCCCTCGAGGTGTTCGTGGCCTCGCGGCTCGCCGCCTGGCTGCCGCTGCCCGCCCACACCGGCTCGCTCTGCGCGGGCGTGACCGTCGCGCTGTGCTTCGGCCCCATGCGCCGGCGCTACGAGTCGAAGATCGACCAGTTCATCGATCGCCTGCTGCCCGCGTCCGCCCTCGCCGACGCCGAGCACTATCCGACCACGGTCGTGTTCGCCGACCTCGCCGGCTACACGGCGCTGTCGGAGCGGGACGAAAAGGCCGCCCTGACGCTCGCGTCGCTGCTGCACAAGGAGAGCCGGCGGCTCGCCGACCAGCAGCGGGGCCGGCTCGTCAAGACGATCGGCGACGCCGGGCTCTACGAGTTCAAGGCCGCCGCGGACGCGCTCGCGTTCTGCATTGAGCTCAACCGGCAGTACCGCGCCAGCGCCGCGAAGCTCGGGCTCGAGGTCCTGCCCCTGCATTTTGGCGCGCACTTCGGCGAGGTGGTCCGGGCGAAGGACGGGGACCTCTTTGGCGCGACCGTGAACCTCGCGGCGCGGCTCCAGTCGAAGGCGGAAGGCAACGAGATCATCGTGAGCGACGCCGTGGCCCTCACGCTGCCCGACCGGGCCTTCCGGCTGGATCCGCTCGGGCCGCAGACGTTCAAGAACGTCCAGGAGCCGGTGCTCTGCTTCCGCGTCGCGGCCTAGTGGCGCAGGTCGATCCGCGGGCCGGCCGGTTCGACCTGCACCGTCAGCAGGTCGAATTGCCAGGCGTCATGCGCCTTCGTGGCCTCGACGTAGATCGTGGCGCGGGCCCGGGGCCCCTCCAGCGGAATCTCGAGCTGCGCCTGGCCGGAGTGCGACGAGACGTGGATGTTGCCCTTCAGGAAAAATCCCTCCGTCACCGGCGTGCCGATCGCCTCGGCCACCGCCGGCGACGCCTTGGCCCGCGCCACGGCGAGCTGGTAGACGTCGGACTGCCGCATCACCGCGATGATCACGCTGATGAAGCCAAAGACGATGAGCACCCCGGCCAGGCTGATCGCCGGCACGAACCACCGCCAATGGCGCGACAACCAGGTCGGCGGCGGTGACAGTGGGGGTGGCGAGTCCATGGGCGATGGCTAGTCGAGCCGGCGGCGTGACACCACCGAAAACCTGCGCGGCCCGCCCGGCTACCCTCGGCCGCGCATCCGCGGCTCCGCCGTCAGGCGCGGGCGGGCCCCATCACGGCCAGTTCGAGCCCGGCGATGGTGACCGGTTCCGCGGCGCCGTTCTCGAGCACGATTTCGTTCCAGCCGTCGCGGATCAGCTCGACCGGGAACTCGTAGTTGTAGGCGACATGATCCGGCGTGTGGTGAGTGAATGCGCCGCACGGGAAGAGCAGGCGGTCCGTCGCCGTGCGCTCGGCGCGCGGCCACGAGCCGTTGACGGACACCGGCAGGTCGCCGACGGGATCCGCCTTCCGGGCGACCACCTGCACCACCAGCCGGAGCTCCCGGCCAGCCGGTTCGGCGCACATCGGGAGCCGGAACGAGCGCCGCCAGTTCTGCGCGAGCACGACGGGCACCTGCGGCGGCGCCTCGAAGGGCGGCTGCGAGAGGCCGGTGAAGCCGAAGTCGGCGAACGCATAGTGCTTCGGCCGGCCGCGCAGGGCGTCCAGGCGATGCAGGTCGCGCATCAGCGGATAGTCCGAGGTCGTGCCCGGGATGCGCACCTGGTCGGTGCAGAAGAAATTGTACCACTCGATCCCGTCCGCCCCGAGCACGAGCTTGCCGGCGGCGTTCGCCCGCAGGTGCTCGACGCTCGCCGACATCAGCCGGATGTCGCGGGTCAGCGGGATGGCCGGCGCCAGCGTCGGCAGCGCGTTCACACCGTCCTCGATCACACCGAAGATCGCCGGGCCGTCGCCGACCGCGCGGCGCAGCTCGTCGTGCGGCAGGTCCCAGGCCGTGCGCCAGAAGGCCGACGGGGCGAGGAAGTCGAGCGTGCCCTCGCGCGCGAGCGTGACGACGTCCAGGCCGATGGCGCGCAGGGTCTCGAGCCGTGCCGGCAGCCTCATCCCGAGGTAGAAGGCCCGGCCGGTGCGGGCGGCGCGCCGCTCGGTCAGGGCGCGGATCTCGCGGAACCAGTCGGTCATCATCGCGACCGTGGCCGCCGTCGCCTCCGGCTCGCAGCAGAGGGGATTGCGCCACCAGTCGAGCTCGAGGCCGTCGAAGTCATAGTCCTCCACGACCTCGCGGATCTGGGCGAACATCATGGCCCGGACCTCGGGCCGCTCGTAGTTCAGGCCCTCGCGGTAGGTCGGGTCCCCGGCCATCGACGGGTAGCGGCTGTGCCGGAGCCGCATCGCGGGGTCGCGGAGCAGCGGGTGGTTGAAGAAACTCCCGGTGAAGTTCTTGTGCCCGTGCAGGTCGTTCATCCGGATGCTGACCCACGGCGCGACCCCGCGCTGGCGGCACGCCACCGAGGTCTCGGCGAGCCAGTCGACGCCGGCCTCGAGCAGGTCGAGGTACCGGTTGAAGAAGACCACGGCGTCGTCGAGGTATTTCTCGACGTCGGCGGGCTTGGTCGCCCCGGCGCAGACCGCGTGGCCGCGGAAAAACTCGCGGTCCCCGCGCCGGTAGCCGTCGAGGATCGTGGGGATGGCCTTGCTCGGGTACCAGGCCCGGGACGCGTTCGCGTTGATCACGAACGTGTCGATGCCGTTCTGCCGGAGGTTCTCGACGTAGCGGTGGATGGCGCGGGCCGAGAACGGCCCGCCCTCCGGCTGCCAGCGCTCGGGGTTGTAGAAATAGACGCAGGTGTCGCCGTTGAAGAGCTGGCGGTGGCGGGCGAGCAGCGGGGCGCGGCGTCCGGGCGCGTCCGCGGCGCGGGCCAGCAGGTGCGGCGCGGCGGCGGCCGCGGTGGCGCCGAGGGCGGCCGTGCGGAGAAAATCGCGGCGGGTGGGCATGGGCGGGGTCTACCCGATGCCCTCCGGTATGCGGGACCCGCGGACGGCCGCGAGCCAATACGCCGGGCCGAGGCTACGCCTTCGCGGCGGCCTTCGCCGTCTCGTCCTTGTACTGCTTGTCGCCGCCCCACTTGCCGCAGCCGCCCTGGCCGGTCGGCCGGACACTTGGCTTCTGCTGGTCGGTGTAGCCCTTCCACGCGTAGGGGTCCCGGCCCGCGACAATGATGATGTCGCGGAAGTCGTAGTGCGCGACGTGCTCGCCCTCCGGGGGCCGGCCCCACGGGAGGTGCGACTCGCAGCTCATGAAGTGGTTCACGAGCGAGCGCCGGTACGTGCCCTCCGGCGCGCGGTTCGGCAGCGAGCGGTGCAGGAGATAGCCGTTGAAGAGGACCACGGCGCCGGCCTCGACCTCGACCGGGACCGCTTGGTCGTCGGTGTACGGGAAGCCGACCGACTCCTCGGCGCAGTCAAAGCGGCGGTCGCCGTGCCAGCGCTGTTCCCAGAGGATGCCCGCCCGGTGCGAGCCGGGGATCACCCACAGGCAGCCGTTCTCGACGGTCGCGCGGTCCAGCGCGATCCACGCGCCCGTGAGCGAGCGGTCGCGCGTCGGGATGTAGTCCTCGTCCTGGTGCCAGGCCTGGCCCGGCTTGCCGGACGACTTGATGAACAGCATCGACTGCATGCACTTCACGTTCGGCCCAATCACCGTCGTGAGCATCCGGGTCGTCGGCCCGTGGTGGATCGCGGAGAGCATCACGGGCGAGCACTTGTGCGGGAAATGAATGCAGAGGAAGCGGGACAGCACCGAGTCGTCCGGCTCCGCGGGGTCGGCCTTCGGGTGGTCCGGCAGCTCGCCCCGGTCGCCGCGGCAGATCGCCGTGGTCTCGGCCTTGAGCGCCTCGATCTCGGCCGGCGAGAACCCGTCCTCGAGCACCAGGTAGCCGTTCGCCTGGTAGAATGCCCTCACCGCCGCCGGATCCGCGTCGGCGGAAAAATATCCCGGGGGCCGGACGGCCGGAAACCGGCTGCGGCGGGTGCCGGCGAAACCGCCGGTCACGGTGACGAGGGATGGGGACGCGGACTCGGACGTTGCAGAACTCATGGGGTCGCCATACCTATTAGCACACTTTCATGGCCTCCGGTAGCAATACGGCTCTAAAAAACATACCCAAAAAGCTACGCTCGGCCCGCTCGGCCCGGGTGCTGTTTGGCGACGTCGTGTACGAGCCGGGCGGCACCTGCGGGCCGCGGGTGCAATCCGACTTCCAGCTGGTGGTGCTGGTGGAGGGGGACGCGCGGGTCGACGTGGCGGGCCGGGAGGTCCGGCTGGCGGCGGGCGAGGTCGGGCTGTTCCGGCCCGGCCAGCGGGAGTTCTTCCGGCTGTCGGAGCGCACCAAGACCCACCACACGTGGTGCTCGGTGCATCCGTCGCTGGTGCCGGCCGCGGTGGGCGCGGCCTGCGCGTCGGCGCCCGAGGTGCAGCGGGTGACGCGCCGCTTCGAGCAGCTGATGGAACTGGGGCTGTCGCTGCCGGAGACCGCCGGGGCGCGGACCGCGGGACTCGTCGAGGCGCTGGGGCTCGCGGCGCTGCAGGAGTACCTGTTCGCCGGCGAGCGCAGCGTGGCGGCGCATCCCGCGGAAACCGACGCGCTGCGCCGCGCGCTCGACTGGATCGGGCAGGAGGGGCACCAGCCGGTGGACCTGCCGGGCCTGTCGCGGCACGCCGGCGTCTCCCCGGCGCAGCTCGTGAAGCTGTTCCGCCGGCACCTCGGCACGACGCCGATCCGCCACGTCTGGGAGGCGCGGACCCGCCGGGGGGCGCAGCTCCTGCGCGAGACAGGCCTGACGGTGGGCGAGGTGGCCTTCCGCTGCGGGTTTCAGACGCCGTTCCATTTCTCCCGCTGGGTGCGCGAGCTGTTCGGCGTGCCGCCGCGCGCCCTGCGCCGCCAGGCGTGGTCGCGGCCGGCGTGACGGCCGGACCGCGGTCATTTGCCCGCTCGCCAAACGGCCGGCGATGCGCCACGCTGCGGCTCCATGAGCTTCAAGGCCGTCCTCAAGACCATCTGGTTTCTCGCGCTGTTGTTCGTGATGCTGTACGTGGGGCTCAACAACCCCGACCCGATCAAGTTCAACTTCCCGGTCGCAGGCACCACGGCCAAGGATCCGATCCGCGCGTCGGCCGCGCTCATCTTCTTCGCGATGTTCGCCGCCGGCGTGTTCGCCGGCATGGCCCTGCACACGGGCGGCGGCGGCAAGAAGAAGCCCGGCAAGGAGTGAGCCGAGCCGCGCCGCGGCATTTGCACCGGAGGAAACGGAGAGACGGAGAGGGACCCACTTATCTCCGCTAATCCACACTGATTTGGACCGAACCGGATTAGGGTGGATTGGCGGAAATTAGTGGTTCCTCCCCTCTGTTCCCTCAGTTTCCTCCGGTGCAACTCAGGGCGGCTGCATCTCCTCGTCAGCGGCCGAGCGCGCGCCGCAGGTTGTCGCAGACGATCGCCGCGGCGACGCCCGCGTTCAGCGATTCCGCGCCGCCGAACCGGGGTATCGTCACGTAATGCGTGACCCGCGCCTTCACCGGGGCGGACAGGCCGGAGCCCTCGCGGCCGATAACGATCACGGCGTGCGGATGGGCCGGGAGGGCATGGACATCGTCGCCGGCCAGGTCGCAGCCGAGCACGGGGACGCTGGTCTCGGCCAGGGCCTCTGCCAGGTCGGTGGTGTGGACCGTGACCCGCGCGAACGAGCCCATGCTGGCGTTGATCACCTTTTGGTTGAAAAGGTCCGCGCAGTCGGGCGAAAGCACGACGCGGTCGAGGGCGAACCAGTCGGCGATCCGGAGCAGCGTGCCGACGTTGCCGGCGTCCTGCACGCCGTCGAGAGCCAGGGTCAGGCCGCGGTCGAGCGTCCGCGGGGGCAGCGGGGCGCGCCGGATGCGGCCGACGGCCAGGAGTCGCGACGGCGTGGGAAAGTGGCTGACGCGCGCCATCTCGTCGGCGGTGACGGAAGTGACGCGATGGCGGGGCGGCAGCACGGCGCCGGCGCCCTCCGTGGCGTAGACCTCCTCGAAGGCGAAGCCGGCGCCGAGCAGCTCGGCAATGACCTTCTCCCCCTCCACGACAAACAGCCCGAGTTCCTCGCGGTGCTTCTTCTCCCGCAGGGACCGGAGGCGCTGGATCTCCGCTTTCGTCAGCATGGCCGCACTTCATCCCGCCGCGTGGTCCATGGCAAGGCGCGGGACGCGTCGGGTTTGTCCCGGCTGGGTCGAATGTCTCAGGTCGAAAGTCGAACGTCATCCCGCAGGGGTCCTTTTGCTTGGGACCCGCGACGTGAAACCTGCAGTCCAAGCCCCTCCGTTCTCTCCGTTGTCTCCTGTGTCCCCTCTGCCCGGCCTGGAATATTCGGAGGCCGGCCGCTTGCGTCGCGGCGGGAATATCCGCCAAGGTCACCGCCATGAGCACTCCGTTGAACTGGGGCATCCTGAGCACGGGCCGCATCGCCGGCGTCTTTGCCACCGGCGTCGCCCGGTGCAAGCTGGGCCGGGTCGTGGCGGTGGGCAGCCGCACGCCGGCGGCGGCCGACCGGTTCGCGGCCGCGCACCAGGTGCCCAGGGCGCATGGGAGCTACCAGGCGCTGCTCGACGACCCGGCGGTCACCGCCGTCTACATCGCGACGCCGCATCCGCAGCACCTCGAGTGGATCATCCGCGCCGCCGAGGCCGGCAAGCACGTGCTCTGCGAGAAGCCGCTCGGGCTCAACCGCGCCGAGGCCATGGTCGCCGCGCAGGTCTGCCGCGAGCGCAACGTGCTGCTCATGGAGGCGTTCATGTACCGGTGCCATCCGCAGACCGCGAAGCTCGTCGAGCTCGTCCGCGGCGGCGCCATCGGCGAGGTCCGGGCCATCCAGGCCACCTTCAGCTTCAACGCGCCGTTCAATCCCGACTCGCGCCTTTGGAACAATGCGCTCGGCGGGGGCGGCATCCTCGACGTCGGCTGTTATCCGGTCTCGCTCTCGCGCCTGGTCGCGGGCGCCGCGGCCGGTGCGCCGTTCCTCGATCCGGTGGCGGTCTCCGGCGCGGGCCAGCTCCACCCTGAGACCGGCGTCGACGTCTGCGCCGCCGCCACGCTGAAGTTCCCGAACGGGATCGTCGCGCAGGTCGCGACCGGCATCGGGGTGGGGCAGGATGGCTCCGCCCGCATCTACGGCACCGGCGGCTGGATCCACGTGCCGTCGCCCTGGATCCCGGCGGGCGAGGGCGCCCCGTGCTCCTTCACGCTGCACCGGGCGGGCGCCGCGCCCGAGACGGTCGACGCGGCCACGCCCGAGCACCTGTACGGGCTCGAGGCCGACGCATTCGCCGCGGCGCTCGTCGCCGGCGCGCGGGAGGTCCCGCAGATGTCCGTGGCCGACACCCTCGGCAACCTAGGCACGCTCGACCAGTGGCGCGCCGCCGTCGGCCTGACCTACGAGGCGGAGAAGCCCGCGAACTTCCTCCACACGCACGCGCGCCGGCCGCTCCGGCACCGGCCCGACGCCCCGATGACCTACGCGGCGATTCCCGGCCTCGCGCAGCCGGTCGCCCGCCTCGTCATGGGCTGCGACAACCAGACCACGATGCCGCACGCGGCGGCGGTGTGGGACGACTACGTCGAGCGCGGCGGCAACGCCTTCGACACGGCGTTCGTCTACGGCGCCGGGCTGCAGGAGCAGCTCCTGGGACAGTGGATCCGCAACCGCGGGATCCGCGGGCAGGTGGTGGTCATCGGCAAGGGGGCACACACGCCGTTCTGCACGCCCGCGGGCCTCACCGAGCAGCTGCTCATCACGCTCGACCGGCTGCAGACCGACCACGTCGACATGTATCTCATGCACCGCGACAACCTCGATGTCCCCGTGGGCGAGTTTGTCGACGTGCTGAACGAGCACGTGGCGGCCGGCCGCATCCGGACGTTCGGCGGCTCGAACTGGACCATCGCGCGCCTGAAGGCGGCGAACCGCTATGCGGCGCGCCGCGGCCGGCAGGGATTCCAGGTCCTGAGCAACAACTTCAGCCTCGCGCGCATGGTGGCGCCGCCGTGGGCCGGCTGCGAGTCGGCCAGCGACCCGGCGTCGCGGAAGTGGCTGCGGCAGTCGCAGACCCCGCTGCTCGCCTGGTCCAGCCAGGCCCGCGGCTTCTTCACCCCGCGGGCGGGCCGCGACCGCCTGGAGGACCGGGAGCTGGTCCGGTGCTGGTACGCCGACGACAATTTCGTCCGCCGCGAGCGGGCGGAGCAGCTGGCCCGCGAGAAGGGCGTGCCGATGATCAACGTGGCCGCGGCCTATGTGCTCGCGCAGCCGTTCCCGACCTTCGCGCTGATCGGCCCGCGCCAGATCAGCGAGACCGCGGACTCGCTCGGCTGTCTCGCCGTGACGCTCACGCCGAGGGAGGTCGCGTGGCTCAACCTCGAGCGCGAGCGGCGGTAGGCGGAACCTTCGCGCTTTCCAAAGCGGCCGGAGCCGCTAGCGTCGGGGCATGAAACGTCGCACCCCGTGGTTTGTGGCCATGTTGCTGATGCTCGTGACCGCCGTGCCGCTGCCGGCCGCCGCCGCAGCCGCCAAGCCCGCCCCGGCGAAGCCGGCCGGCGTGGCCCTGGCCAGCGCCGTCTCGACCGTGACGGGCATTGCGATCTCGCCGCTGCTCGGCACCGCGGCCTACGGGGCCTACCTCCAGTTTTCCGCCAAGGATGACGCGGCCCGGGCCAAGCTCCCGTGGTATGCCCAGTGGACCTTCTTCCTGCCGGCGCTGCTCGTCGTCGGCGCCTGCGCGTGCAAGGACAGCCTCGGCGCCGTGCTGCCGCCCGGCTTCAAGAAACCGCTCGACGTGCTCGAGACCGTTGAGAACAAGGCCAGCGGCCTCGTGGCCGCGGGCGCGGTGGTGCCATTGACGATGGACACGCTGTCCAAGCTGATCGTCGACGGCAAACCGGGCGTCGCGCTGTCGGCGCACGGGCTGGCCATGATCCCGGGCTTTGGCGCGATCGACCTTTCCTGGCTGCTGAACCTCGCGACGGTTCCGTTCGGCATCGCGATGTTCGCCATCGTCTGGATGGCATCGCATGCCATCAACGTGCTCATCCTGCTCAGCCCGTGGGGCGCGGTGGACGCCGCGCTGAAGGGCATGCGCTCGGCGCTGCTCGGCCTGCTCACCCTCACCGCGACGATCAACCCGTGGGTCGGCGCGGCGCTCTCCGTGGTCGTCATCATCGTGGCCTACCTGGTCGCCGGCTGGGCGTTCCGCCTCACGGTGTTCGGCTCGGTGTTCTGCTGGGACTTCTTCACGGTCCGCCGCGCCCGGTTCGCGCCCGCCGAAAACGACAACCGGCTGTTCTCCGGCGCCAACCTCGATGGGGTCCCGGTCCGCACGTACGGCCGCCTGGTGCTCCGCTCGGGCGGGGCGCTCGAGTTCTTCTATCGCCCGTGGCTCGTGCTGCCCGAGCGCAGCGCGGAGGTGAAAATCGACCGCGGCCGGATCTCCGTCGGCCGGGGGCTCTTTTTCTCGACTGTCGGCGCCGAGAACACCGGCACGCTGTTCATCCTGCCGCCGCGCTACCGTGGCCACGAGGACGTGATGGCCCGCGCGTACCTGCTCGGCGGCGGCGTGCGCGACGCCGGCCTGCGCCGCGCGTGGGGCGTGCTGAAGGAACTGTTCGGCGGCGCCGCCTCGCGGACGCAGGTCGTCTAGGACGGCTCGGCGGGTCCGGGTGGGCGGGGTCGGACAGAGAAGTGGTGCGAGGCCGGCCCGCTTCAAATCGGACTGGCGGGCGGCGCGACCTTGCACACGCTGGGGGTGATGAAACCTCCGCCGCTTCCGGAAGAGACCCTGGGCCGCGTGGCGCGCATGGCCAGGGCGAACGGCCTGAGCGTCCTCATCATCGCCTCCCTCGGCGCCCTGGCGTCGGTGGCGTTCGGCGACCTCGAGGGCGCCGCCGTCGGGTTGGTCGTGGCGTTTGGCGGCTGGATGGAACTCTCCGGCCGGCAGCAGCTGCGGCGCGGCGAAACCGACGGCATGACGCGGCTGATTCGGGCGCAGTACGTCGTGATGGGTGCGATCCTGGTCTACTGCATCACGCGCCTCGCCAGCTTTGACCCGGACACCGCGCTGAGCAACGTGACCCCCGACATGCGCCAGGAGCTGGCCAACGAGGGAGTGGACGTGGCCGCGATCCTCCGGTTGGTGCGGATCGGATTCTACACGCTGTACTCGGTGGTGGCGGTGGTGACGCTGGCCTACCAGGGAGGCATGGCGCGGTATTACGGCAAACGCCGCGAACCCGTCGCCCAGGCGCTGGCCGCCCGGCGCAACCCGGTGCCGCCCCCTCCGTCCCGCGGTCCAAGTCCCGAGGACCTGGTCACGTAATCCAGCGCACCGATCGACTTCGGCGTCCGACGTTCGGGGTTCGGTTGAGCCGGCTATTTTGCCGCCGCCGCCGCGTTGGCCGGCACGCAGAGCGTCGGGCTTTCGTGCTCTTCCTGGCGCACGCGGGCGCGCATGGCGTCGCGGTAGCCGTTCACCGACTCGAAGAACGCCGACATCATCAGCATCAGCCAGTACATGCCGCGCTCGGTCAGCTGCCAGCCGCGCTCGTCGCGCCGGGCCGCGCCGAGCCACTCGAGCGTGCGCAACTCGCCCCAGAGCTGGCGGAAGAACCGCGGCCCGTGGCGGCGCTGCGCCCACTCGCGGTCAAGCCGGAGGCCGAACATCCGCATGAGCAGGTCGTACCGCATCAGCTCGCCCGGCCGCAGGCGGTGCTGGGTCGTGATGCCCGTCAGGCCCTGCGCAATCCGCTGCCGGTAGGTGTCGAGCGAGAAGGTCGTGGTGTACAGCGTGCCGTCGAGAAAGCTGAACGCCCCGCTGCCCACGCCCACGTAGTAGTCGGCGTCGACGATGTACTCGTCGCTGCCGTGGCCGCGCCGGGTGAAGCACCAGGCCGACGACGGCACGAATTCCGGCTGCAGCTTCCGCACGATCAGGGTGAAGAAGTCGTGGAGCCGCCGGTGATCGGGCAGGCCCATCGCCTCGGCCATCCGGCGCGCGACCGTGGGCGATGTCATCAGCGGGTAGAACGAGACCTGGTTCGGCCCGAGGGACCGGAGGATCTCGAGGTCCCGCTCGAGCGAGGCCAGGCTCTGGTGGGGCTGGTTGAAGATGAGGTCGACGTTCAGGGTGGGGAACAGCCCGGTCGCGGCCCGCAGCCGGGCCTGGATCTCCTCGCTCGAGCCGTACTTCTCGTAGCGGTCCATTTCCCGGAGGAGCTGGTTGTCGAAGCTCTGCACCCCGACCGAGAGGCGGGTGACCCCCGCGGCGCGCAGCGGCTCCAGGATCTCGGGCCGCAGGTCCTTGGGGTTGGTCTCGACGGAGATCTCGCGCACGCCGAACAGCTCGCGCACGAGCCGGATGGTCTCGACGAGTTCGGCCGGCTCGGTGGTGGGCGTGCCGCCGCCGACGTAGGCGCCGCTGAAGCGGTACCCCGCGGCATGGTAGGCGCGGATCTCCTGCCGCAGCGCCGCGAAGTACCGCTGCGCCTGCGTGTGCTGGTGCTGGACCCGGTGGAAGGAGCAGAACGGGCACAGGACCTCGCAGAACGGCACGTGCAGGTAGAGATAGCCCTCGCCGGACCGGGGCGCCGGCGGCACGGTCCCGGGCGCCTCCGCCATGCGGAGGAAGCCGCGGGTGCGGAACCGGAAGGCCCGCAGCAGGAAGGCGTCGATCAGGGAGTAGATGCTCACGGCGAACGGCCCTATTGAACCCCGTTTCGGCGTCCGGCGCCTAGTGCCGGTTGCCATTCTCTGCGCATATCTTGTTTTCGGAGGGTTGGGCATTGAGCCGCCGGGGCCGCGGCGTATCGAACATGGGTTCGGACGGACACCTCCGAACCGCGCGTCCCCGTCCGCCCATGACTCCCCGCGACCGCTTCATCGCCGCCCTGGAACGCCGCCCGCTGACCGGCCGGGTGCCGCACTTCGAGCTCGTGTTCTATCTCACGATGGAGGCCTTCGGCCGGGTGCATCCGCTCCACCGCAACTACGACCAGTGGCTGCAGATGGAGGAGCGGGAGCGCGACCTGCACCGGCGGGACATGGCCGACCTCTACATCGCGACGGCCGAGCGCTACGAGCACAGCGCGATCTTCGTGCACGCGAACCCGGGCACGCCCGAGGAGCTGGCGCGGCTGGTCGACCTGATCCGCGAGCGGACGGGCGACCGGTATTTCCTCCTGGCCCACGGCGACGCCACGTTCGCCGTGCCCAGCGGGTCGGAGATGGAGGCCTTTTCGCTCCGGATGGTCGAGGAGCCGGCGGCGCTGAAGGCCCAGGCGGCCGCGGCTGTGCAGCATGCGCTCGGGTTGGCCGAGCGGCTGCGCCGCCCGGGCGGGCTCGACGGCTTCGCGCTTTGCTCCGACTACTGCTTCAACACCGGGCCATTCCTGAGCCCGGCCCGGTTCGCCGAGTTCGTCACGCCCTACCTCGCCGCCCTGACCCGCGGCTACCGCGAACTCGGGTACTACGTGATCAAGCACACGGACGGGAACATCATGCCGATCCTCGACCAATTGGTCGCGACGCGGCCCCACGCCCTGCACTCGCTGGACCCGCAGGGAGGCGTGGACCTCGCCGAGGTGAAGCGCCGCCACGGCCGCGAGCTCTGCCTGATCGGCAACGTCCACTGCGGCATGCTCGACACCGGCACGCCGGCCCAGGTGGAGGCGGCGGCGCGGCAGGCGCTCCGCGGCGGCATGCCGGGCGGCGGCTACATCTTTTCCACGAGCAACTGCATCTACACGGGCATGCCCCTCGCGAGCTACGAGACGATGCTGAACGTCTGGCGGCACGAGGGCAACTACCCGGTCCCGGCATGACCCCGCGGGCGCGAGTCGAGCGGGCCCTCCGGCGCGGGCAGGTCGACCGCGTGCCGTTCACGATGTACGAGTGCATGATCCCGCAGTGCGCCGCGGAGCGGGCGCTGCGCAACCGGGGGATGTGCATCGTCAACCGCCTGCCGGTCTTCCGCACCCGCCGGCCCAATGTCCGGACCACGCAGCAGGTTTATTGGGAGGGCGACCGGAAGTTCACGCGCACGGTGCACGAGACGCCGCACGGCCCGCTGTCGACCCTGACCGAGGATGGCGGTTTCACGACGTGGCGCCACGAGCTCCTGCTCAAGCGGCCCGAGGATTACGCCGCGATCCGGTTCTTCCTCCGCGACGAGGTCTACGAGCCCGCCTACGACGAGTTCGCCCGGGCCCAGGCGGCCTTCGGCGAGGACGCGATCTTCCGCGCGAACTTCGGGCTCGAGCCGATGCAGGAACTGATCTCCGGCGGCGTGATGCCGATGGAGCGCTACTGCGAGGAATGGGTGGAGCGGCGCGACGAGGTGCTCCGGCTTTACGAGATCCTGGTGGAAAACCGGCGGCGCATCTACCCGCTGGTCGCCCAGGCGCCGGCCCTGCATGCGAACTACGGCGGCAACGTGACACCCGAGATCATCGGGCCGGAGAACTTCGCACGCTACTTCGTGCCGCACTACCAGGAGGCGGCCGAGGTCATGCACCGGCATGGCAAGCTCATCGGCTGCCACTTCGACGCGAACACGCGGATCATCGCGCGGGCGATCGCGGAGACCGACCTGGATTACATCGAGGCCTTCACGCCGGCCCCGGACACCGACCAGACGCTGGCCCAGGCGCGCGCGGCGTGGCCGGAGAAGGTGCTGTGGATCAACTTTCCGTCGTCGGTGCACCTCCAGCCCGACGCGGCGGTGGAGCGCGTGGCCTTCGACCTGCTGGAGCAGGCGGGCGCGGCCGAGGGGCTGCTCGTGGGCATCACCGAGGATATGCCGCCGGACCGCTGGCAGGACAGCTGCCGCGCAATCATGGACGGGCTCGACCGCCACGCGCGCGAGCGCCCCGGACGCTACCTCCCATGAACTCGAGGCAACTCGTCCTGGATACGCTGCAGGGCCGGCGGACCGAGCGCGTGCCGGTGGCGCCGATGGCGGTGCATGCCTGCGCGCGGTATGCGGGGATCTCGCTGCACCGCTACACCAGCGCCCCGACGGCCTTGGCGGACGCCGTGATCCGGACCTGGGAGAGGTTTCATCCCGACGCCGTGTTTGTGTCCGCGGACACCTGGGTGACGGCGCAGGCGATGGGGGCGCGGGTTGGCGCCCTGGCCGAGGACCAGCCCTGGGGCGGGCTGGGCGAGCCGCTGGTGCGATCGGCGTTCGACTTGAAACGGATCCGGCCGCCCGATCCCGCCACGCAGGGCCGCTTCCCGCTCATGCTGGCGGCGTTGCGGCGGGTGGCGGCGGTGCTCGGGCGCGACGCGGCGGTCGTGGCCTGCTTCGACCAGTTTCCATTCTCCCTCGCGGCGGCGCTGATGGGCATCAACGAGCTCATGCTCGCCCTGCAGGACGATCCGGCCCTCGTGCGGGCAGTGATGGAGCGCGGCCTCGACTACGGGCTCGCCTACGGCCGCGCGCTCGCCGCCGCGGGCGCCGACGTGCTCACCGGCGGCGACTCGCCGGCCGGGCTGATCGGTCCGCGGCGCTACCGGGAATTCGCGTTGCCCTACGAGCAGCGCCTGATCGCCGGCCTGAAGGCGGTCACGGGCAAGCCGGTCTCGCTCCACATCTGCGGCGACGCCCGGCCGATCATCGCCGACATGGCCCGCAGCGGGGCCGACGGTCTCGAGATCGACCAGCGGACCGACCTGGGCGAGGCGTTCAGGGCGGTCGGTCCCGGGGTCACGCTCTGGGGCAACCTCGACCCGGTCGGCGTGCTCGCGCGCGGCTCGCCGGCCGACGTCCACGCCGCCGCCGGCCGGGCCCTGGCCGCGGCCCGCGCGGCCGGCCCCGGCCGCTTCATCCTCAGCTCCGGCTGCACCCTGGCCGTTGAAACTCCCGCCGCCAATGTCGAGGCCCTGATCTCGGCTGTGTCACTCAATATGTGACACGAGAGGCGGCGCGGGACGCCGGGTGGGGTGGAGGCGAAGGGAAGTCGGGCCAGGAGGGTGGGTGACGGAGGCCGGAACGAGGCGCGTTCCGCTGGAGTGGCGCGACAGCTGGAAGGGCACTTCCGCTGGAGGGGGCCCGACGCTTCTGTCGGGCCCAAGGCCCGCCGCCGCTGGGATTGTGGTTGGTCCCGCGCTCGTTTCACGCACTGCGTGACACTACGGGTACTGGCGTGCGGGATTTTCGGGGTCGCGTGTGGGGTGGGTGACCGGGCAGGCTCCGGGCGAGTTCCCTCCCCGCCTGCCGCTTCCCGTCGTGAATCCAGCCCGTCCCGAGTCGCCCGCGTCTGCGAACTGCCAGCTGCTCTACTTCACCACGTACAGCCTGACGGCCGACGGGACGCTGCTCGCCGCCATCACGAACGCGTATTCGCCCCATCCGGCGGGGGCGAGCCTGGCGCGCATCGACCGGGCGACGGGCCGGATGGAGCCGCTGGCGGAATTTCCCGGGCCGGCGCTGCAGTCGTACCCCTATTTTGCGCGGCCGCGTTCGACGGATCCGAAGGAGGACTATCTCTACAACGGCCCAGTGGCCCCGCATGGCCTGAACAAGTCCAGCCCGTGTCTCCACTCGGCGAGCGGCAACCTGTATTTTGTCTGGGGGCGCGCCGACGGCTGGGGCCAGCTCGACGGCGTGAATCTCCGGACTGGCGCGCGGCGTGCGGTGGCGGAGATCCCGCCGGACCGGACGGTCGGATACTGCCATCTCGACGCGTCCGGCGAGCATGTCCTGCTGAGCCTCGCGGATCATCGCATCCTGGAATTTGGCGAGCGCCGCACCGGCAACCGCGAGATGTCCGAGAACTACGCGCGCCTCGGCCTGACCACGCAGGTCGCCGAGGTCGAGGTGGCGACCGGTCGCCTGACGGTGCGGTGGGAGGAGCCGGCGTGGGTGACCCACGTGCAGTACCACCCGCGGCGCCGGGATGTGATCCTCTACAATCACGAATGGACCTGGCCGCTTGGCCTCGAGCGCATCTGGCTGAAGGCCGACGGTGCGTCGCGCGTGCAGGTCCGTCGCGCGGGCCGTCCGATCCGGTTCCGGCAGTCGCCGGACCTCGGGCTTGACGACGTGGCGCACGAGGTGTGGCAGGAGGACGGCGACGCGGTCATCTACCACGGTGTCCGGTGGGACGGCGGGACCTACCCGGAGCAGTTTGTCGGACGCGCGCCGGTTGACCCCGGGGCCCCGCTGCGCGAGATCTCGATCCCGGCCAGCGCCGCGTCGTTCTACGGCCACTTTTTCCCGAGCCGCCAGGGCGACTTCGTGATCACCGACGCGATCGCCGACGAAGCCGGCGTGACCCGCCGTCGCGGCAATCTCATTTCCCGACTGAACCTCGACTGGGAACACGGCCGGATGGAGGTCGTGCCGCTCTGCGCCAGCGACACATCGTGGCTGACCCAGGACAACCATCCGCACCCCGTGCTGTCCCCGGACCAGCGCGAAGTGTTGTTCACGTCGGACCGTTCCGGCGTGCGGCAAATCTACTCGGTGC
>JAFEGX010000138.1 GCA_018239675.1 Verrucomicrobiota bacterium | reverse complement strand
GCAGCCGAGTTGAGGAGGCTGATGGGAACAACTCGGAGGCCGATACGGACTCGTCGCGCAATCGCGCGGCGCCGCTGGCGCGGTGAAAAATCAACGTTACAGTGGCGTCGGACGCCCCGTCCACCGGCCGCGTCTTTTCCTTTGAACCCGCCCGGAAAGCCGCCATCACTTTCGCCTCGTAGTTCTTTCGGCTGATCCACCCCAAACCCGTCCGTTTTCGCTTCGTCCCTTTCCCCATGAGCAAAACTGTCACCGGCCAGCAGTCCCCCGCCCCGCAATCCGCCGCATCCGGCGTCCGCCCGAAATACCCCGGTGTCCGCGTGACCTGCAACGGCAACCAGCTGGTGACGCAGTATGTCGAGACCCGCATCACGGAGGGCGGCGTGTTCTATCCGATCACCCCCTCGACCGAGGGCGGCGAGATCTACCAGCAGTCGTACGCGCAGGGGGAGCTGAACGTCTGGGGCGCGCAGAAGGTGGCGGTGGAGACCGAGGGCGAGCATGCCGCGCAGGGCGGCGCGACGGCCTACGCGGTGCAGGGGCGCCGCACGGTGAACTTCACCTCCGGCCAGGGCATCGCCTACGCGATGGAGCAGTACTACCATGCGCCGGGCAAGCTCTCGACCATGGTGCTCGAGATCGGCGCGCGCGCGCTGACCAAGCACGCGCTGAACGTGCACTGCGGCCATGACGACTTCTACGGCGCGCTCGACACGGGCTGGACGATGCTGATGGCGAAGGACGCCCAGCAGGCGGCCGACCAGGCGGTCATCCTGCGCAAGGTGAACGAGCTTTCGCTCAACCCGGGCATGAACATCCAGGACGGCATGCTCACCACCCACTCGGAGCGCATGTACCTCGCGCCGGAGGCCGAGCTGCTGCGCGAGTTCCTCGGGGCGCCGGACGACGTGATCGACTGCCCGACGCCGGCGCAGCGCGAGCTGTTCGGCCCGAAGCGCCGCCGCCTCCCGCAGATGATGGACCTGAAGAACCCGATCCTGCTCGGGCCGGTGCAGAACCAGGAGCACCACATGAACGGCGTGGTCGCGCGCCGGAACAATTTCAACGAGCCGATCCTCGGCTTCCTCGAGCAGGCGTACGCCGAGTTCGGGCGCCTGACCAGCCGCCACTACGGGCTGCTGTCGGAGTACAAGACCGAGGACGCCGACACCGTCTTCCTCTCGCTCGGCTGCGCCGCCGAGAACATCGAGGCGGCCTGCGACTACCTGCGCGAGCAGCGCAACGCGAAGGTCGGCTCGATCCACCTGAACGTCATCCGCCCCTTCCCCGAGGCGGCCGTGGTCAACGCCCTCCGGGGGAAGAAGAACGTCATCATCCTCGAGCGCACCGACGAGGGCCTGGCCGGCGACAACCCGCTGGCGCGCGATGTGCGCGTCGCGCTGGGCAAGGCGCAGGAGGCCGCGCGCTACGGCGGCGCCCTGCCGGCGCTCACGCCGGCAGAGACCCCGCGGCTGTTCCGCGGCGCCTACGGCATCGGCTCCCGTGATTTCCGCCCCGAGCACACTCTTGGAGCCTACGAGTTCGCGACCGGCACCAGCCGCCGGACGGACGGCCGCGCCGCGGCCGACGGCGAGACCTTCTTCGTCCTCGGCGTGAGCCACCCCTACGCGGTCATCAGCAAGGACACCCCCTCGCTGCTCCCCGAGAACGCGATCGCCGTCCGGTTCCACTCGATCGGCGGCTGGGGCATGATCACGACGGGCAAGAACCTGGGCTCCATCATCGGCGACTTCGGCCAGTTCATTTCCGAGCAGAGCCCGTCGTACGACACCGACGGCTTCCTGGTGAACAAGCTCTACGTGATGGCGAACCCGAAGTACGGCTCGGAGAAGAAGGGCGCGCCCACCAACTACTACCTCACCGTCGCGCCGGAGCGCATCAAGGTGAACTGCGAGCTCAACCACGTCGACGTGGTGCTGTGCTGCGACCCGAAGGCCTTCACGCACACCAACCCGCTCGAGGGCCTCAAGCCGGGCGGCAGCCTGGTGTGGGAATCGAGCGACTCGCCCGAGAACGCTTGGCAGCGCATCCCGGCAAAGCACCGGCAGTTCGTCCTCGAGAACAACATCCGGGTCTTCATCCTGCCCGGCTTCGACATCGCGCGGAAGGCGACCAACCAGACCGAGCTGCAGCTGCGCATGCAGGGCAATTCCTTCCTCGGCGCGTTCTTCCGGGTGTCCCCCTTCCTCAAGACCTTCGGGATCTCCGAGGAGCAGTTCCAGAAGGTCGTGCGCAAGCAGTACGAGAAGAAGTTCGGCCGCTTCGGCGAGGCGGTGGTGACGTCGAACATGACGGTCATGACCGAGGGCTTCTCGCGCGTGCAGGAAATCAAGCTCGGCCGGCCGGACGACCCGGACCGCTCGTCGATGCGCAACCCGCTGCTCGCGCCGAGCGTGAGCCAGCCGATGATCCCGACCGCGGGCTGCGGCTCGGCCGGATGCGCCAGCATCCCGGCCCCGGCCCTGCAGGGCGCCCGCGCCCCGGTGCAGTCGCTCGCCAAGTTCGACACCGAGTTCCGCTCGAGCCTTGGCTACCACCAGCCGGCCGGCGCGCTCGCCTCCGTCGGCGTGATGGCCGCCGGCACCGGCGCCACCCAATCGAAGTACGTCGCCCGGCGCGAGACCCCGGTGTACATCGCCGAGAACTGCACGCAGTGCATGGAGTGCATCACGGCCTGCCCCGACACCGCCCTGCCCAACACGGCGCAGGAGGTGACGACGGTCCTCAAGACCGCGATCAACAACTACGTCACCGACGCCGCCGACCGGCGGGCGTACGGCGCCGAACTGGCCGGCCTCGAGCAGCGGGCCCGCGCGAGGATGAATGAGTCGGTCAAGGCCAAGACCGGCGTGCCCTTCAAGGACATCATCCGCGACGAGGTGAACGCGCTCGCCGGCGTGTCCGCCGCGGGCCGGGCCCAGCTGGTCGGGATCATCAGCAAGCTTCCCCTCGCCTACAACAACGTGCCGGCCATCTTCCGGTCGCTCGAGGCGAAGACCCCCGGTGCCGGCGGCCTGTTCTCGATCTTCGTCTCCGACCTCTGCAAGGGCTGCGGCGAGTGCGTGCAGGTGTGCGGCGACCACGACGCGCTGCGCATGACGCGCGAGACCGAGGAACTGAACGCCGAGCTCACGACCGCCCAGGTCTTCTCCCGCCTGCTGCCCGACACGCCGCAGAAGTTCCTCGGCCTGTACAACGACCAGGACGCGGCGAACTCCCGCGAGGCCGCGCTGCGGAACCACCTGATGGTCCGCCGCAACTACGAGGCGCTCGTCTCGGGCGACGGCGCGTGCGCCGGCTGCGGCGAGAAGAGCATCCTCCGCGCCGCCGCCAGCGTCACCGAGGCCTACATGCGGCCGATGTACCACCGGAAGGCCGAGCGCCTCCGCGCCAAGGCCGCCCGCCTCGAGCAGGAGGGCGCCGCCAAGCTCGCCGCGCTCAAGGCCCGCAGCGAGGAGGAGTACAAGCTCTTCCACCGCACCTACGCCCACGTGGTCGTCGGCCTCGGCGGCGAGAACGACGCCGACACCGCCAAGCGCATCGCCGAGCACGAGGCGAAGCACGGCGCGATCACCGACGCCCAGCTGATCGGCGGACTCGTGGCGGTGATGCGCCAGGACGCGTTCAACCACCAGGAGCTCCAGGCGGTCGACGGCCGCCGCGCCAACGGCATGTCCGTGATGATGATGGGCGCGAGCACGGGCTGCAACACGGTCTACGGCTCGACCCCGCCGTCGAACCCGCACCCGTACCCGTGGATGAACTCGCTGTTCCAGGACGGCGCCACGATCTCGTGGCTGATGGCCGAGTCGCTGATCGTCCAGCACGCGCGGCGCTCCGTGGCGCCCGAGCGCCTGGTCGACGCGCTGCTCGACCGGCCGGCCAGGGTCGCGAGCGAGGCGGAGTACTTCACCCTCACCCACCTCGACGACGCGCTGATGACCGAGCAGGAGATCCGCGAGCTGCCCAAGGTCTGGGTGGTCGGCGGCGACGGCGCGCTGGGCGACATCGGCTTCCAGAACGTGTCGAAGGTGATCCTCCAGAACCGGCCGAACGTGAAGATGCTGATGCTCGACACGCAGGTTTACTCCAACACCGGTGGCCAGAACTCCGACTCGTCCACGATGCTCGGCGGGTACGACATGAACCAGTTCGGCGTGGCCTCGCAGGGCAAGCTGATCGAGAAGAAGAACGTCGCCGAGGCGTTCACCAGCGGCCACGGCTCGCCGTTCGTCGCGCAGGTCTCGATGGCCAACGCGGCCAAGCTCTACAAGGCGATCCTCGACGGCCTCGAGTACCGCGGCACCGCGTTCTTCCAGGCCTACACGACCTGCCAGCCCGAGCACGGCGTCGGCGACAACATGAGCGCCGACCAGGCCAAGCTCGTCCGCGACGCGCGCGGCATGCCGGAGTTCGTGTTCAATCCCCGCCGCGGCGAGACCGCGCAGGAGGCCTTCGACCTCAAGGGCAATCCGAGCCTCGACCGCGACTGGTGGCGCACCAAGTTCGCCTCCAGCGGCGAGGAATACAGCTTCGGCGTCGCCCACTGGGCCGTCACCGAGAACCGCTTCCGCAAGCACGTCAAGGCGGTCAAGGAGGAGGACGCGGCCAAGCTCACCCTGCTCGACGACCAGCTGCTGTTCATCACCCAGGACGACGTCATCCACCGCCGGGTCTTCAACCCGGAGCACCGGAGCTTCGTCCCGAACTTCGGCTGCTACATCAAGGTCGAGGAACACGGGAAGATGAAGCACTACGCCGTGACCCGCCAGATGGTGCTGTTCGCCGTCGAGCGCCGGAAGGCGTGGCGCATGCTCCAGAGCAAGGCGGGGGTCACGAACAAGGACTACCTCGCGCAGAAGGCCTTCCTCGCCAAGGTCGACAAGGGCGAGATCCCGCTGGCCGAGGCCAGGGCCCGCGTCCGCGAACTGTTCGCCACCGAGCTCGCCGCGGTGAAATAGCCGGCGCGGGCCGGAGTTGCCACGAAGCGCAACAAGGCCACTAAGTTTGTGGCCGGTTTTACGCGGCCCTGACGCCCTTCGTGGCGAATGCTCAGCCGGCGACCTGAGTTGACCGCCAAGCAGGCGATGATCGCCAAGCCCGGCCCGCTTGGGCTTCGTGCGCTTGGCGCCCTTCGTGGCGAAAATGGAATCCCAGCCGGTCTTTGGAACCGGACCCTTGCCGCTTGCCGGCGCAGGGGTTTTCGGACGTGATGCCGGATCGTGAACCCCCGCCACGATGACGCCGCGATCCTCGCGATCGAGCGGCCGCACCAGAGCCTCTGGACCTACTACCTGCTGACGGCTCTGATCTTCCCGCCGCTCTTCCCGATCCTC
>JAFEGX010000137.1 GCA_018239675.1 Verrucomicrobiota bacterium | reverse complement strand
ATAGCATCCCGCTGACGGTCAGCCTGAACGCGGTCACCCAGCTGACGGACCTCGCCTGACGGCTCGGTCTTCGACCGGAAAAGCTTTACGGCGGCCCCCGGGCCGCCGTTTTTTATTGGTCCGATGATCGACTGGCGCCACTGGCACAACGAACCCTACCTCGTGGGCGGGCTCGTGCTGTTGGGCTGGCTCTGGGCCCTTGCCGCGGGCCCGCTGCGGGCCCGCCTCGCGCCGGGCGAACCCTATCCGCGCCGGCAGGCGTGGTGGTTCTACTCCGCCCTGGTGCTGTTCTACCTCGCGGTCGGGTCCCCGCTCGACCAGATCGGCGAACGGTTCCTGTTCAGCGCGCACATGTTCCAGCACCAGCTGCTGATGTACCCGGTGCCGGTGCTGTTCCTCTGCGGGATACCGGCGTGGATGGCGGACCGCGTGCTCGACCACCGCGCCCTGGGCCTTCCGCTGCGCCTGACTCTGAATCCGCTGGCCTGCGGCGTGATCTCCACCCTGGTGATCAGCATCTGGCACGCGCCCTGGCTCTACGAGTGGGCGCTCCAGGACAAGCTGGTCCACGTGGCGGAGCACCTCTGCTTCTTCGCGGTCTCGCTGCTGTTCTGGTGGCCGCTGATCAGCCCCTCGCGGGTCTTCCCGGCCACCGACTACGGCTCCCAGATGCTCTACCTGCTGGCGGTCGAGATCGGCATGACGCCACTCTTCGCGTACGTCACCTTTTCATCGGACATCCTCTATCCGACCTACGAGTATGCCCCGCGGATCGTGGCCGGCTTCGGCGCGGCAGACGACCAGCTGTTGGCCGGCGTGATGATGAAGCTGATGAGTATCATGGTTTCGCTCATCGCGTTCGGCGTGGCCTTCTACCACTGGCAAAAAAAACAGCGCGACCCGGTGTAATCCGGAGCGCGCTGCCTTGTTAGTTGAATGTTGTCAGTTGAAGGTCGAAAGCCGGACCGCGGGCTTGCCGGGCCATGCCGTTCAACTTTCAACCGTCATCTTTCAACCGGGGCGCAGCCCCAGTCAGCTCTTCGGCAGGATATCCTCGAGCGAGTCGCTCTCGGGGCTGACGTCGGCGAACAGCCAGGTCGAGAGGTAGCGCTCGCTGCTCGACGGGATGACCGCGACGATCTGCTTGCCCTTGTTTTCCGGCCGCTTGGACAGCTGGATCGCAGCCCAGACGGCGGCGCCGGAGGAGATGCCAATCGGGATGCCGTCGAGCTGATTGACCTGCTTGGAGATCGGGCCCGAGTCAGCCTCCTTCACGCGGATGACCTCGTCGTAGATCTTGGTGTTGAGCACGCCGGGCACAAAGCCGGCACCGAGGCCCTGCAGCTTGTGCGGGCCGGGCGCGCCGCCGGAGAGGATCGGCGACGAGTCGGGCTCAAGCGCGACGATCCGGAGGCTCGGCTTGCGGGGCTTGAGGACCTCGCCCACGCCCGTGATCGTGCCGCCGGTGCCGATGCCGGAAACGATGATGTCGACCTTGCCGTCGGTGTCGCGCCAGATCTCCTCGGCCGTGGTCCGGCGGTGGATGGCGGGATTTGCCGGGTTGTTGAACTGCTGGAGGATCGCGCTGTTCGGGATCTTGGCCTGCAGCTCCTCGGCCTTCGCGATGGCACCCTTCATGCCCTTTGGGCCCTCGGTGAGGACGAGACGCGCGCCGAGGATCTTGAGCAGCTTGCGGCGCTCGGTGCTCATCGTCTCGGGCATCGTGAGGATCAGCTTGAGCCCCTTGGCGGCGGCGACGAACGCGAGCGCGATGCCCGTGTTGCCGCTCGTCGGCTCGATCAGGACGGTGTTGCTGTTGATCTTCCCGCTCTTCAGCGCTTCGTCGATCATGGAGAAGCCGATGCGGTCCTTCACGCTCGAGAGCGGATTGAAGAATTCGAGCTTGAGGAGGATCTCCGCCTGCGCGCCATGGGCGGCGGCGGTCCGGTTGAGGCGAACGAGGGGGGTATTGCCGATGGTTTCAGTGATGTCGTTGTATATCTTGGCCATAGAGGTCGTGAGGTTCAGGTTGACGGAAAAGGGCCGGACGGACGGGAGGCGGGCTAGCGGGCCGTGCCCCACCGCCGGTGGAGGAAGCGCTCCCAGGGGGAAAACAGGATTTTGTCGGCGAGCAGGCCGATCACGATGATCACCAGCATGATTCCAATGACCTGCTCCATCGCGTTCAGCTCGCGCCCGTAGTGGAGCAGATTGCCGAGGCCGAAGCCGCTCAGGATCGTGACATAGATTTCGGCCGCCATCAGCGACCGCCAGGCAAATGCCCAGCCCTGCTTCATGCCGCTGACGATGAACGGCAGCGAGGCCGGCAGCATCACCTTGACCCAGATGTGCACGCCCGACGAGCCCATGGTACGGGCGGCCCGCGCGTAGATCGGCGGGACATTCCGCACGCCGTTGTCGGTCGCGATAATCATCGACCACAAGGTGCCCATCACGACGACAAAAAACATCGCGGATTCCGTCTGGCCGAACCACAGGAGGGCCAGCGGTACCCAGCACACGCTGGGCAGGGTCTGGAGACCGAGGGCCACCAGGCCCAGCGTGTCGCCCAGCAGGCGGTAGCGCGCCGTGAACAGGCCGAGCGGCAGGCCGAGGGCGATGCCGAACAGGTAGCCCAGCAGCAGGCGGCGCATCGTGACGAGCGTCGCATCCCACAGCGTGCCGTCGATCAGGGCCTCCCCCAGGTAGCGCCCGACCGTGAGGGGCGACGGCACGAGGACCGGCGACCAGATCCCGGCGCGGAAAAGCAGCTCCCAGGCCGCGATCGCAACCACAAAGAACAGCGCTGCCCGCAGGGTCCGGTTCATATCGCGAATTCCTCCGCCGGCACCGTCGTGCCCTTCAGCGCCGCCGTGATCTCGGTCGCGTGGCGGGCCAGCTCCACGCTGTTGAGGTCACGCGGACGCGGCAGCCCCACGCGGAACTGCGCCGTGATCCGTCCCGGGTGCGGCGAGAACAGCGCCACGCGGTCGCCCAGGCACGCCGCCTCGCGCACATTGTGGGTGACGAACACGATCGTCTTGCGGTGCTCCTGCCAGATCCGCTGCAGGTCGCCATAGAGCTGCTCGCGCGTGAGCGCATCCAGCGCCGCAAAGGGCTCGTCCATCAGGAGCACCCGCGGATTCGGCGCCAGGGCGCGCGCGAGCGCCACGCGCTGCTTCATGCCGCCGGAGAGCTCGTGGATGTAGGACCGGGCGAACTTCTCGAGGCCCACCAGCTTCAGGTAGAACTGCGCGACTTCGACCCGCTCGGCCTTCGACAGGCCCGGCTTGAGCGCCAAGCCGAAGAGCACGTTGTCCAGCACGTCGAGCCACGGGAACAGGGCCGACTCCTGGAACATCACCATCCGGTCGCGGCCGGGATGGGTGATGGGCGCGCCGCCGGTGAACACCCGCCCCTCGTCGGCGGTCTCGAGGCCGGCGATGATGTTCAGCAGCGTCGACTTGCCGCAGCCGCTGGGACCGACGAGGCAGATGAACTCGCCTTCGCCGACCTCCAGCGAAACGTCCGCCAGCGCGTGCACGACGCGGCCGCCCGAGCGGAAGCGTTTGCTCACGTGCTGGACCGAGAGCTTCGAGGGCGTCTCGTTCTGGATTTCGGTTTGGACGGTCATGGCTGCCGGCTGAACAGGCGATCGAGGGGGATGGCGTCGCGCAGAAAGCCCACTTTCTGGGCGTCGGCCACCACCGACGCGAGCTGGTCCTGTGTCACCTGGTTCGTAAAATGGAGCCGCCGCCAGGCGCTCGCGACGAGCGCGGCCGGCATCGCGCGCTTCGTTTCCGCGGCCAGGCCGGCGCGCACCTGCGCCTGCGCCTCGTCGGGATGGGCCTGGATCCAGGCCGTGAGCTCGGCGTGGGCCTCCTGGAATTTCGCGGCGAGTTCGGGGTGCTGCCGCAGCAGGGCTGTGCTGGCCACCAGAATGGTGGTCACCGCGTCGGGCTGGTCGACCAGCACCTTCGCGCCGGCATCCAGCTCGAGCCGGGAAACCCACGGTTCCACGGTCCACACCGCATCGAGCTTGCCCTGCTTGAAAAGTCCGAGCTGGTCCGGGTTCGCCGTCGGCAGCACGGAGACATCGCCGCCCGTGAGGGTCACGCGGAAGCCCAGCTGCTTCAGCCACACGCGGGCCGCCACATCCTGCGTGTTTCCGAGCTGCGGGGTCGCGAGCCGGCGGCCCTTGAGATCGGACGCCTGCTTGACGGTCGTGCCGTTCACCACCAGCGCGGCCCCGCCCTCGGCGGCGCCGGCCAGCACGCGAATCTCGTCGCCGCGCGAGCGGATATAGGCATTCAGCGCCGGATTGGGCCCGACGTAGGTGAGGTCGATCGATCCCGCGAAGATCGCCTCCATCGCGCTGGGCCCGGCGTTGAACGCGAACCAGTGGATGGTCACGTCCGGCCCGAGGCGCTGCTCGAACCACCCGTGGCGGGCGCGGGTCGAGTGACTGCCGATGACCCCCTGGGCGTGAGTGACGTTGGGGAAATATCCGACCCGGAGAATCACCGGCTCGGCCTGCGCCAAGCCAACCACCCCAAAGAAAAGAATCCAGAGTCTGGCGAGTTTCATGGCGCGCAGGGTGGCGGGGCTAGATGGTGTAGTCGCCGAGCAGCTGGTGCAGGACGCCCTCCGTCTCATCGAGGCGGCCCTTGGCGCCGTGACGGGCGAGGCGGCGCGCGTGGCGGGCCGGGATGCGCAATGGTCCGGCCGCGGTCTCGGCTTCCGCGGTGAACGGCAGCGGGACATTGTCGCGGCGCAGCTTCCGCAGCGTGACCTCGACCACATCGGCGAGCGTATAGCGGTCGAGAATGCCGGCGATGGCGTTGCGCACGTCGAGCATCAGCATGCGCAGGCCGCAATGGGCCTCGTTCGGGCACGTGCACTTCTCGTACGCCGTCTGGCTCACGCACCCGATCGGGGCCAGCGGGCCGTCGAGCACCCGGACGACCTCGCCGATCGTGATCTTCTTGGCCGGCTTCGCCAGGCGGTAGCCGCCGAACTTCCCGCGGGCGCTGGTCACGTACCCGGCCTCCTTCAGCGCCTGCATGATCTGCTCGAGAAACTTGACCGGCAGCTGCTCGTTGTCGGCCAATT